>NZ_CAJYDP010000006.1:0-215852 GCF_913757945.1 Methanoculleus sp. 10
GAATGGGGATCGGACTGCAATCATATCGCCGGCAAACAATGCCGCCTTCCCGCCGCGGGTATGTCCCGGTCGATGCACTTCCGCGTGGCGTCCTTCACGACGGGGAAGATGCTGTCTTCGAGCATATGGTTCATGACATGTGTACACAGGCAGCACCCTGGCTACCGCAGGATCGGGTCGACCTTCTTCACCTGCTCCCGTTCACACCCGGACGCCTTCGGCAAGTGCCTGGAGGTTGAACGGGCTGGGGCTCCGGACGTGGCGGTTTAGGTGAACTACCCTCTGCTTGTGCAGGGTCTTCCCGCTCTGCCATTCGCACCTCCGGTGCTCAAGTTCCGTTTCTTTCACCCCGGGGAGATACATTCTCACAGCATTACCCACACAAACATCATTTTGTATTGTTGCCAAACATATGTCACACTTATCGAAGTGATCAAACATGATCGTCGAGTTCAAAACGTATTTTTGCGACGGATGGTGGGGCGCACACGCAACCGAACACTCCATCTATACCCAGGGAAAAACCGTCGGTGATCTCATCGATAATATCCTAGAAGCAACTGAACTTCATTTTGAAGAGGAGATCGAGAAAGGCGAACTGATTACCATCATCACCACGCCCAAATCTTCAGCAGAAACAACCTCTGATATGCCGGTTATCAAGTTCGAGTACAAGGTTGATATTGCTGCCAAAACAGCCAGTTGTTAGCGGGTAGAAGGTGATCAGAATGCTCGAGTCGATCGGGTATTCTTTTCTTCGGCAAACCGGGAGCCATGTTCGGATGGGAAAACGGTAGTGCCCCAAGAAACAACTGGTACTAGAAAAACTCCCCCAATGTGATCTTTTGACGTGAACGCCGGGCATTGCTCAACACAATGGTCGGATTCTATGAAAGAGATGTTCAGCTCTATTCTGAGGCACGACCGTCTTCTGAGATGACCTCAGATGTTAAGCCGTTCGTCAGGATAGGATATCGGCTGTTCCGGCCTCCTGCCACCTGTCAGATACTTATGATAATCGAAGTACATGGGGGTTGTATCCTGAGCCTTCGCGTGTGCTCTTTTAAATCCAAACTGCCCATAAAAAGACTCTTTTCCTGGTTTTGAGTCCACAGTTATGATTCTGCAGCCTGTGTATTTTGACAGCTTTAGCACGATGCTGATCGCTTTTGCGACCATATTCGTGCCAACTCCCCTGCCCGTATATCCGTCGTGGGTTGCAAGTTTTGCGATTTTTATTGCTGGGTATCTCCTTGCCTCGAACCTTTCATCGCCATCCCCGCTCGTTATTGCATCTGCAAATATACTGTCGTTTACCCGGGTGAAGTATCCTACCAGGGTATCTTGATAGTAAGCAAGCCTTGTCGATGCCAGTCTTTCCTGCTGATAGTACAGTGCATCTTCACGGAAAAATTTGTTTAAGTCATTATCCGAAGATCGAAAAGAATAAAGATCCGATCCCTCCGAGAGGAAATCGAAGCGCAATTCATTCAGAGGGATCTTCATGCTCTACTGTTAAAGTTGTTCCTTCTCGGCGAGCCGAATTGCTACCCACATCATCTCATGCCCGCGTTGCGGCAGTTCTTCGTGCCCCTCCATATACCGGTGAAAACGCAGTGCATCTTCTCCGGTCAGTTCCAGTCCAATTTCCAGCGGTTTCGCCATGGTTTCAACACCTCCTCATGAGCTCAGGGTATGGAGCAGTGGGGTATCGGGGTTATTCTTCTGCTTGAAAATATCGCATCTTACCCACTACTGCCGATATGCCTACTATTACCTTTCTAATGTATATACGTTTTGAATTCTCATAAAAGCACGCCAATAAACGCCGGGCGTTGCTCAACGTATGGTCGGATTCTATGAAAGACATTTCCAGTTCTATTCCGGTCCACTACCCGCTCCCCGGGGTATGCGCCTGCGGGCACCAGGGGGTGCGGGACCGCTCTTTTGTCCCGTCTGCCGCCCCGGAGCCTTCCGGGCGGCCGCGGGGGTGCTCTGTGATCGCTCCGTTTCCGGCCAGGGTAGATGATATGACGCGCACCGGAAATCCGGGCCGCCATGGGCTTTTTATCTCTCCCGGCCCGCGGACCTCCGGGGCGGCGATCCCGGCCCGGGCGGGGTTGGGTGAATGACCTCTGGAAGCCGCGGATAGCCGGGACACGCGATCCCCGCGGCTGGATCCCATCCGGCCGCTGTGCAGCCCGAAAAATGAAAGGATTTTTCCCCCAGACCGTTTTTCGTCCGTGCTTATCCAGAATTAGCCCCTCTAACCAACGGTATTATTTAGATAAATTATTATACTAATACTTGCATTTTCTCCCGCAGCCCCACCCCCACCCCCGGGACGGCACCGCCGTTCCCACTCCCAAATCGGGTAGTTTCCAGTGATGTTCATGTAACATTCCCTGACTTGAATCGGCATCTTTTTCCTTCATTCATGACAATTTACATAACAGAAACAGCGGCCCCGGCACCGCCCGCGAACAGTCGTACCGCCCCCCCCTCGGGGGGGATTTCGATGACCCGGATTCCGGCATACCCATGATGCAACCAGTCACCCCCAGAGCCTCTCCCGCCCGGAGAGCGCCCGTGCAGCCCCCTCCGCCGAGCCGGCGATCCAGACCATAGCCCGGGAGGACCGAGAGTGACCACCCGGACCCGCACGCCGGCTCCTCCTGCCCGCACGGTCGAGATGGTTGTCGAGGACGACGAGGGGACGATCCTCCTCGTCGACGGCGTGGCAACCCGGCCGAAGGGGGAGCGGGCCGGCAGCATCCGGACCCTCGTCGCCATGCCGGCCTACAACGAGGAGGCCTACATCGCAAAGACGGTTCTCGGCGCCCGGCAGCACGCGGATAGGGTGCTCGTCGTCGACGACGGCTCGCAGGACGAGACCGTCCCGATCGCCGAGGCGCTTGGGGCGATCGTTGTCCGGCATACGACCAACAAGGGCTACGGCGGGGCGCTCCAGACGATCTTTGCCACCGCCCGCGAAATCGGCGCGGAGGAGCTCGTCATCATCGACGCCCGGCACGACCCGGCCGAGATCCCCCGGCTGCTTACCGAGCTCAGGAAGGGCAACGACGTCGTCCTCCCGGCTGCCGACCCGGAGAGCGGGTTTGGGGCCTACGGGAAGAGGGCGATCGAGGCGGTCCTGGCCGGCGGGGCGTTCGACGCCGGGGTCCTGGCCGCCGACCACCACCTGAAGGTCGCCGGGGTCCGCTCCGGGAGCCCGGCCGCGGAGCCCCGCTATCGCGGGAAACGGATTGCCGTGGTCGTCCCGGCGTACAACGAAGAGGACCTGATCGGGGAGACACTCGACGGCATCCCGGACTACGTCGCGAAGATCTATGTGGTGGACGACGGCTCGGCCGACATGACCGGGGCGATCATCGACGACTACGCCCACCGCGACCCCCGGTTCGTCGCCATCCACCACAACCCGAACCGGGGCGTCGGAGCGGCGATCACCACCGGCTATCTCCAGGCGGTCGAGGACGGGATGGATATCGCCGCGGTGATGGCCGGGGACAACCAGATGGACGCAACCTACCTCCCCGACCTCCTCGACCCGATCGTCGACGGCCGGGCCGACTACACCAAGGGCAACCGCCTCATCAACCAGGCCTACCGGAAGGGGATGCCGCCCTGGCGGAGTTTCGGCAACTCCCTCCTCACCTTCCTCACCAAGGTCGCCTCGGGCTACTGGCAGATGATGGACCCCCAGAACGGCTACACGGCGGTCTCGATAAAGACCCTCAAGACCCTCCCGCTCACCGAGGTCTACCAGGGCTACGGCTACTGCAACCACCTCCTGATCTGGTTGAACATCTGCGGGTGCAGGGTTTCGGACGTCGCGATCCCGGCCCGCTACGGCCGGGAGAAGTCGAAGATCCGCTACTCGACCTACATCCCCCGGGTCTCAAAGCTCCTCCTCGGGAACTTCCTCTTCCGCTTGAAGACGAAGTACATCCAGATGGGTTTTCACCCCCTCGCGTTCTTCTACGCCGCCGGGGCGGTGCTCACGCCGATCGGGATGATCGGGGGGCTGATCGCGCTCTGGGAGAAGTTCGTGATGGGGTATCCGGTGCTCTTCGTGCACGGGGTACTGTCGCTTCTGGTCTTCATGATGGGGATGCAGTTCCTGTTCTTTGCGATGCTGTTTGATATGCAGGCGAACTCGGCGGTGAGCCATTGAGCGTGCGGGACTTTACGATGGCGAAGTACGGGGAGCTCTGCCGTGTGCTCCTCGGCGCCAGTTATACGCCGGTGACAGTCTATCAGTATCTTACCGATCCTCCCGGCGGCCGGACAGTCGTCCTCCGCCACGACGTGGATAGGAAACCGGAGAATGCCCTGAAGATGGCCGAGCTCGAGCACGCCCTTGGGATCACTGCAACCTACTACTTCCGGCACCCCGCGACCTTCGTCCCGGAGGTGATTGGGCGGGTGCAGGCCCTCGGCCACGAGGTCGGCTACCACTACGAGGTGCTTGCGAAAGCGAAGGGCGATTACGAGGAGGCGATCGCCCTCTTCGCCCGCGAACTCGAGGAGTTCAGGACTCTCTGCGACGTCCGGACGGTCTGCATGCACGGGAGTCCCCTCTCCCGCTACGACAACCGCGACCTCTGGAAGAGGTATGATTTTGGGGAGTTCGGGATCGCGGGGGAGGCCTACCTCTCGATGGCCGGGAAGGATCTCCGGTACCTCACCGACACCGGCCGGAACTGGGGCGGGAAGCACTCGGTGCGGGACGCGATGCCGGGCGCCGGGGAGATCCCGCCTTCAGTTGCGACCACGGATGACCTTGCCCGCTGGATCGGGTCTGCCGGGGAGGAGGGGCTGTACCTGACCGTGCACCCGGAGCGGTGGGCGGTGAGTGAGGGAGAGTGGGCTGTTGGGTCTCTCACGGATCTTGTAATGAATGCCGGAAAGGCTGTTCTTGTGGCGATGCGGTGAAGCTCGAGACCTATTGCTTTGATCTACATATTCACAGCAAATATTCATTGGACTCACTTCTGTCCCCTCAAAAGATCATTGACATAGCATATTCAAGGGGATTAAATGCGGTTTCAATAACCGATCATAATACAATTAAGGGGAGTGTTGTAGCCAGGTCTCTTAAACAAGACAGGGTTCATGTCATTATTGGTTCCGAGATCTCGACAGACTATGGTGATATAATTGGTTTATTTTTGAGTGAAGATATCAGATCGCGGGTGTTTGAAGAGGTGGTTGATGAGATCCGGGATCAAGACGGCATTGTGGTGCTGCCTCATCCATACAGGAGAAAGAGATTCTTGAATGATGATTTGCTGAGCATGGTAGATCTCTTAGAAGGTGTTAATGGCAGATCTTCGGCTGAGAGTAATCAATGTGCAATCGAATTAGCTGGAAGAATTAAGAAGAAGCCTCTCTCTGGTAGTGACAGTCATTTCTCCTTTGAACTTGGGCGGATGTATAATGTTTACAATGGTCCATTGGATCCAGACGATGACGCGATTCGAAATATGCTCCTTAGGGAAAATATCCAAATGTATGGTAAATCATTGAATATTTTCCTTCGGAAGGCTGGAATTTATTCGAGCGCCGGACTTAAACTATTGCAGAACTTGAGTTTATCCTATCGAGGATGACAGACCTCATAAATACCCCTTCGAATAAAGCGAAAGAGAGGAACCGGATCATCGAGTGAAATGATATCATCATTATGTGGTAATGCTGCGAATTCCTTCAATAAGCGTATATTCTTTGTTTTTTTGATATAACTCATCAGTGCAACGTAGTCGGTGAGGAGATTTTTAGTTTTGACCCCCACTTTATAGTTTAGGACCCGTTCGACATCTCCCTCCGATGCCATGGTATACAATAGGTACGGAAAATCTACGCCTGATTGGATTGCCTGGTTGATAGAGCCCCAGAATCTCGGATTAATCTCCATTAATACAGGTTTATTATCTTTTGTCAGTTTAAACTCGACCATGGCAACGCCATGCCAATCGAAGTGTTTGAGCAACTTTATTGCGGCATCTTCTGATTTTGGATCTCTTATGCTAACTCTGTACGTGCTGGGTCCTCCAGAGATCGGATATTCTCTGAGTCGTTTGTGGGTGAACTTTGCCCGCAAGTCACCGTCATTAAATAATACCGATACGCCGCATCCATCTCCTTCAATATATTCTTGAATCAAGGGGTAGTCTGTTTGGGGAAGGCGAAATTTTTCGATGGTCTTTTTGAACTTTGAAATTAGTTCTTCTTTACAATATGCATATGACAAACCAATACTGCTAGATGTATTCCTCAACTTAATTACAGCAGGATAATCAATTATATCGGCAATATGGTGGACTTCGTTAATATCGCCGGGTTGATATGTCTGAGGGATTAGAATCCCTAGTTGTTCAGCAGCAAGCATTAATTTGCCCTTATCATTAACACGCTTAATGATCGAGTAATCGTGTACTGGTATTTTGGCAAACTGCTGGAGTGCCTGTCGGTATTCCGCAATGATATATGTGTCCTGGGAGTGGATAGGGATTAATACTTCTTGCTGATGCTTTTTCAAATATTTCTGTAGCGCATTTATGAATTCAAGTGGAGTTTGTGCTGGAGACGGATATTGGAAAAAACTTTTAGAATATTTTGATGCTGCACCAAGTGCACTGGGTTTGTAATCCGCGGTTGTTATGTAAACTCCTTTTTCTCCCAGACTTCTTATAATGGGCAATGATTTAAGGCTGTCTGCTGAAGTTATTATCGCCGACATCGAATAATAATTCATTTATTGAGGTAATATGCATTTCTATTTGTAGTACTAGTTGAGGAAGCAATTATGAAGATTTTAATTGGTATCATGCATCCCAAACATGTTTACATGTTCAAAAATCTCATCCAAATAATGGCGGATAAAGGCCATGAAACAAGAGTTATAGCTATTGAAAAGGACATTACTGGAACTCTGTTAAATAAGTTGCGCATTCCTTACACCCATGTCGGGACAAACCCTGCAGCGGCCTGGAAAAAACCAGTATACAGCCTCATATGGGCATATTCAACGTTAAAATTTGCAAGAGAATATAATCCTGATATCTTTATCGGGCAGGCCTTACCTCATTTTGCACTTGTTAGTGCATTGTTGAAAAAACCGTATATCATCTTTGAAGATACAGAGTCCGCAAAGTTAGTTCAGAAATTTTGTTTCCCATTTGCAACCAAAATCGTAACTCCTAACTGTTATTTGGATGATCTGGGTTTGAAACAAGTTCGATTCAATGGCTATTTTGAGCTCGCATATTTGCATCCGGATCACTTTGTCCCGAATCCAGACATATTTGCAAAACTGGGATTACATAAAGACGAAAAATATGCTTTCTTCCGGTTTGTATCTTGGAATGCATTGCATGATATTGGTCAGACAGGTTTTGATCAAGATATGAAAATAAGGCTGGTGTCTTTGCTTGAAGGACGATATAAAATTTTTATCTCCTCTGAAGGAGAGCTTCCTGACGTCCTTAAGCAATACGAAGTTCCTGAAAACGCAAAAATGCAAATACATGACATATTATACTACTCAAGCATGTACGTTGGAGAGAGTCCAACCATGACCACCGAATCTGCGATGTTAGGGACCCCTGCTATATGCATGTCATCGTGGGCTTGTACATGCGGAAATTTTGATGAATTATCCAAGAAATATGGGCTTCTCTATTGCTATAAGGACTTTGACCAAGTTTTAGAAATTATTGAGCGGTTGCTGAAATTGCCGGATGTTAAGGACATCTGGGCACAAAAGCGTCAAAAAATGCTACGGGATAACCTTGATGTCAGCAAGTATATGGCGGAGTTAATCGAAAGTTATAATTCAAAATAGCAGCAACTTTATCCTATGGTTAGGGTACCGCTATCACGCCCAATAATTACTGATGAAATGAAGGGTGCTGCCATTGAGGCACTTCAAAACGAAAAGCTGGTAATGGGTGAGAGTGTATTCAAATTTGAGGAAGAATTTGCTCGATATATTGGTACCAAATATGCTGTTTCTGTAAATTCTGGGACTTTTGCGTTGACCTCGTCACTTATTGCTATGGGTGTTAATAAAAACGACCAAATATTAACAACTCCTATGTCATTCATAGCAACCGCAAACTCGGTTGTTCAATCTGGTGGCAAACCCACTTTCTCGGACATCGAGGAAAACACAGGAAACATTGATCCTAATCTCTTTGGTGATGGAATAAGGGGAGTGAAGGGGGTAGTGCCCGTTCATTTGTATGGAAACCCATGCAATTTGGAGAAGATCTATCAATTGAAAGATGACGATGTTTTTGTTATCGAAGATGCGTGCCAGGCACATGGTGCCGAATATCAGGGAAAGAAAGTAGGAAGTATAGGGCACATTGGTTGTTTCTCGTTCTATTCGATTAAAAATATGACCGTTGGTGGAGATGGGGGGATGGTCACTACAAACGACGAGGAGATTGCAGAGAGTGTTAGGGTGCTACGTGATTGCGGTAGAATCGATAAATACAAACACTCTGTTGTTGGTTATACCGCTAGACTAAATACTATAAATGCTGCGATAGGGTTGGTTCAATTAAAATATCTTGATGATTGGAACGAAAAAAGAAGGAACACCGTTTCGCTCTACCGTTCTCTTATTCCGAGGGAGTATCTATTAGACGAAAATGTAGGTTCAGTACATCATATATTTGCAATAAAATTGAAGAATAGAGATGTTGTCAGTGAGCATTTAAATGGGTGCGGTATTGAAACTGGCGTGCATTACCCGATACCCATTCACCTCCAACCAGCGTACAGAGATTTATATGGATATAAGAAAGGGGAGTATCCCATTTCTGAAAAATTCAGTAACGAAGTGTTGTCTCTACCACTTTATCCTGGAATTCGGGATGATGATGTGAAGTATGTTTGTGAATGCATATCTGAGGTGATTGTTTGATGAATAATGAAGAGAGTCGATATTCAATCATAAATAATGTTACTTCAGGTGAAGGGACTAGCATTAAAGATTTAGTCAACCTCTATGGGTGCGATATCGGTAAAAACTGTAAGATTGATTCGTTTGTATATATTGAGGGTAATGTGAAGATTGGAGATAATTGTAAGATCAGGGCTTTCACATTTATTCCGAGTGGGGTTACTATAGAAGATAATGTTTTTATTGGACCTTGTGTTGTTTTTACGAACGACAAATTTCCCAGGTCCACGAATGAAAACGGCGAATTGAAGAAAGAGCGAGATTGGAAATTAGAACAGACAGTTGTAAAGAGAGGGGCGTCGATTGGGGCGAACTCAACGATAATTGGACCAGTAAGCATAGGAAAAGGGTCGATGGTTGGGGCTGGCTCGGTCGTTACTAAAGATGTGGAAGATGGGCAAGTTGTTATAGGCGTTCCGGCAAAACCATATTATAAGTAAAAGTTTATCCTTTATTATTCTGGTGTTTAAGATGGTTTCATCAAAAGTTGCAGTGATAGGGGGGGGCTACTGGGGTAGAAAGCATGTTGAAGAATATGTTGCACTTGGGAACGATGTGTTTGTTGCTGATCTACTCGAAACAAATCTAGACTATTGTTCCCAAAAATTCGGTGTTAAAACTACTAGAAATTACAGGGAGTTACTACTCGACGACAGTATCACAGCGGTAAGTATTTGTACACCTAACAACACTCACTATCCTCTGGCAAAGGAGTTTCTAGAATCTTACAAAAATGTTCTAGTGGAAAAACCGTTAGCAATGACAATTGATGAAGGGCGTCAGTTGATTGATATCGCGAAAGATAACCGTGTTATTCTTTCTGTGGGTCATATATTTAGATTCAATAATGCAATCACGAAGATAAAAGAGATGGTTGAAAATTACGAGTTCGGTGATATTCGCCTGATGAAGTTAAAGTGGACGAACATAGAGCCGTTGTTCGAAGATAGAGACGTGATATTTGATTTGGCCCCTCATCCATTTGATATTATAAATTATATATTTAAGAAGAACCCTGATGAGGTCTCCTGCATTGGAAACGCGTATAGAAGAAGCAAAGCGAAAGGAGTAGAAGCGGTCTTTATTAATTGTAATCTTGACGAGACAATCATCAATATTGAGTTAAGTTGGCTTACCCCACCGAAAACTCGTTCTCTTGTTATTGTTGGATCAAAAAGATCTGCACTGGTGGATTGTACTTCGCAAACCATTACAATCGTAGAGAATGACGGCAGATCATATAATTTAGAAATCATTCCAAATAATACTCTTAGGGATGAATTACGTACCTTTTTGAACTGCACTACTGCTGAATACGAACAAAATATTTCAAATGGATATGTTGGATTAGATATCTTGAAAATGATTGAAATATGCAACGATTCACTAACGGAGAAGAGAGTTCTAAAATTAGATTGGGATTAAGGATGCAGTGGGTGAATTGGAAAGGAACTACAAGGTTGTCGAGGATCCCGCACCCGTGGTATGGGAGGCGTTGGCACTCGTTTCTCTCTTTTCTTGCGACGAAGGCCATGGTTTGCGTCGGAGAGTGCTTTGTGCAGATCAACTTCACTGATCAGAACGAACGTTCATCTCATATATTAACTTTCTAAACGGAGGACTGACAAGATGATAGAAAAGAATTATAGCATTCATGAGATTGTCAAGTTTAGGATCAGGTCAGAGAATATACCCGAGAGAATGGCAATAGAATATGCAAACTTTGAAACCGATCATATTAACAATCCTGATTTTATCATTGAGATTGGAAATTTTAAGCCCTCAAATGATGACTGTTATATTATAGATCATACCTATTACATAAAAGATGGCTATTTTTACTGTAAAGATTCTTACAAGTTCGGAAAATGGATGATCCAAGTGTCAGGCCTAGATTCTGACCAGACGCACATCAAACTTTCAACAAATGCCATCGGTACTCTTGTTCCGGACATGTTCATCTGCGCCTATGTTATTGACTTTTTCATCCGCTTTAAATTTGAATCAAAGGGATACTCCGTTGTTCATGCCTCTTCAATGAGCAAAGGGGGTCAAGCTTTCTTGTTCCCCTCACAGAGCGGTGCTGGAAAGACGTCCACCGCTATTTACCTCGCAGAAAGTGGCTATGATTACCTCGGGGATGACTTTGTCATACTTCATGAAGGGCAGGTTCTTAGTTATCCAACAGCCCTCAACATTTTTGCATATAATCTAAACCCTGCTATTCGAGAGAATCTTCCAGCCTATGATAGGGCAGTGCTCCAACTGAAAGATGCACTTTACAAGTTAACGGCGCGGCGGATTAAAATCTTCACCAAAATGAATCCAAAGGACATTCCTGGTCTGAATATAACTGATGCGTCAACGTTGAAGGCAGTTTATCTTCTCGCGCAGGGGGATCGCCTGGAGATCACTGATGCTGAACCTGATGTAATCCTAAACAGTCTCGCCATAAACCAGAAAATGGAATCATATCCGTTTTTTAAGTATTTGTTGGAATATTCATATGTGTTCCCCAACAGCAATATCGCCCGGTTCTGGATGACGTGTGCAGCAAACCTCAAGAACAATTTGAACAGCGACACAAAACTCCACAATGTGAGCGTGCCTCGTCAGTACAGCAGAGAGGTATTTGAAGAATTCCGGGAGGCACTCGAATGTGGCAATTAAACTACAATATTCACGATCTGCTGACCGTCAAGATTCAGGGTAATGGGATGCGAGATCCAACACGGAATTTACGATACTCTTACTTTGCTACTGCTGATGATCCTGCTGAACCGGACATTATCTTAAATATCGGTCCCTTTGAGCCCTCACATGAAGGGGCAGAAGTCATCGCCCATAAGTACTATGTTAAAGAAAATTACTTCTATTGCGCTGAGAAGGGGAGCGGATCCAATTGGAAGATAGAAGTATTCGGTTTTGAAACGGGTAAAACTGTAATAAATTTTGACGGAAGAAGACATGGAGTCAGGGGTGTTGTATTCCCCACTTTCATGGCCCAAGAATTCTTGATACCATTCATTGAATATAAACTGGCTAAAAAAAATCACTTTCTCATCCATGGTGGCGCCGTCTGTAAGGACTCTCAGGGGTACGTTGTAACGGGGAGGCCCGGTGTATGGAAGACTTCTTTACTCATGGATTTCGTGCGGACCAGTGATTACCAATTCCTCGGAGACGATCGCATAATCCTCAAAGGAGATGGGAGTATGTTGTCTTTCCCTACGAGTCTGTTCCTGTTCGACTTCACTCTTAACAAGGGTAAAACCGAGGAACGAAATGCCCTCGACAACTTCAGACTCCTTGTTCGTGTCCTGACAAATAAGACCGAAGCAATCTCTACAAATCCAGTAGCCAACTGCAGCGCAATAAAGAAGTTGATATTTGTATCACGAAAGACCAACCATACAATTCAGACAGACCCTGTGATACCTCAAGAAGCCCTTCAAAGGCTGATAACGAATAACATGGCCGAATACGTGGAATCAACAAAGCATTCGCCTATAGGACAATATAACTTGTATGTCCAGGTGTACTCACTAATATTTCCTGATAATGATCTGCAGAAACACTTCGATCGAATGAGGGAAGGGCTCAAGGGTATCGTTATGAATACACCAATGCAAGAGATAATTTTGCCATTCGAATATGATCAAATGGCATTTAACACGCTTGCGAAGGACATTATTCTGGAGCGGTGATATATAGCACCCGCTACGCCACTCAGAAACCTATTTATTATCTGTAGGTCCTCAACTCCAACCGTATCTCTCAGCGTCTGAAATCAAGGGAAATAGATAGTGATGTTTTACCCAAATGATATACTCCAGCAAATCCAAAAAAGTAAGGGCCTGTGGGATCTCTATACCCGAAAGGAGGAGTACTCTCCCCCACAGTTGAACCGCTATGGGCTTTTTATATATGGCTATAGTGAAAATCCGAACATCCTTGAGCCAGCGGTCTCAAGGTATCTCGTAAATAATGGATATGAAATAGAATACCCTGCTCATAAGCAATTCGCCGTCTGCCTTACCCATGATGTCGACGAGATCTACCCTCCCCATAAGCACACATTGCTATCCGCCCTGACCTGTCTCAAGGGACTGGATTTCAATGGACTCAAGCGACAGGCTTTTTGGAAAAGGCATGGGAAAGAGAAGAGTCCCTACTGGAACTTTCAGGATATCATGAACCTAGAGGAGAAATATGGTGCACAGTCCTCATTTTACTTCCTTGCTACTGATACTGACATCAGGCGCTTCAGATATAATATAACCGATTTAGAGGATGAACTAGCTTTTATCGTAGATCGGGGGTGGGAAGTTGGACTCCATGGTGGGTACTATGCCTGTAACGATCTGGAAGAGATCCTGCTGGAGAAGGGTCAACTAGAGCATATACTGGGCAGGAAGGTTACCGGTTATCGGAATCATTACTTGCGATTTCAGGTACCTAATTCTTGGGAAACTTTAGAAAAGGCAGGGTTTCAGTATGACACGACTTTGGGCTATTCAGATATGGTTGGGTTCAGGAATGGTATGTGCCACCCGTTCTGGCCCTATAATCTGCGTAATAATATGGAAGTCGGCATCTTGGAGATTCCAATGGTTATAATGGATGTCACACTATTCAACTCCACGAGATCTTATAGTGAGGCATGGCAGATGGCAAAAGCTTTGATTGACACTGTGGTATCCTGCCATGGTGTTTTGACCCTGAACTGGCATTCTAACAGTTTTGGTTGTCCGTTCAGGGGGTCATGGTCGCGTCTTTATGAAAAAATACTCCAATATTGCGATAGCAAAAACGCTTGGATGACGAGTGGTATTGAAATTTGCAAATGGTGGCGATACAATGATTTTAAACCTACTCGGTGAAAAGAGATCCCAGGTACATTTATTAGTCGAAGTTCCTATAGACATAGTATCTACAAGGTATGTTTGTTGTGTTACATTTTACTTGCGTTATTAGTTTAATTACAATGAACGGAGTTGTCTAGTAAATGTATGACTATATTCTAATTACTCCAGTAAAGGACGAAGGAGAAAATCTCCCTTTCGTTCTGAAATCTGTAACCGAGCAGACTACAAAGCCTAAAGTTTGGTTGATTGTTGACGATGGTAGTACTGATAATACTTCTCAGATTATCCAAAATGCTAAAGCAAAATATGACTGGATCAAAAGTATCAGATTAGCCCCGCATCCCAGGGATATTACTTTTCATTATTCTTTTGTTTGTAAAACAGGGTTTGATGAGATTATCTCATACTGTGCTGGAAATGGAATAGAATATCACTACATTGGTCTACTGGATGCTGATACAGAAATATCGCATAATTTCTTTAAATCTTTAATGGATGCCATGCAAAAGGACATTTTATTGGGCATTGTTAGCGGTGGGATTTATCATATCGTGAATGGGAAGTTGGAATTGGGTCAGAGTAATGAAGATTTACCTGCTGGAACAGGGAGATTATGGAGAAGCGAATGTTTTTTCCAGACGAATGGGTACGTTGTCGAACCATCACCTGATTCTATATCAAATGTAAAAGCAGTATTGCGTGGATGGAAAATTAAAAAATTCAAAAGTGCAATTGCACTGGAGAGAAGGATAACGAGTAGTGCTCAGGGCCTCTGGAATGGATATCGAACAAATGGCGCAATGGCATATTACCTAAACAAGCATCCAGTGCTTGTTTTATTTGGCTCATTTTCTTATTCTTTCCAGAAGAAACCCTATTATATCGGCCTTGCGTATTTGTATGGGTACCTTCTGGAATGGTTCAGGAGATCACCGAAGATAAATGATCCCGAAATTCGAGATTATTATTGGAATAAACGGTTAAAAGAGTATATCAAATTATCCTGAGGATATCTACGCTAGGCGGACGTACATGCGGCAAACGATGATTTATTATGGTTGGTAAGGCTTTTTTTGAACCGTACCTAAAAAATATGGATCTCTTATGTGGACTCATTGGAACTGTTCTAGGTCTACTTATAGCCATTTTATCATTTTTTGGGGTAATCAATCAGTTTTTGATAGGCTTAACTATCCTTTGTGTATCATCAATATATGTTTTAGTAAGATCGAAAATTAGGTCGCCGCGTAAGATCGCTCCTATACCGATCTCCCCTCGCATTCTATCTGTACTGAACATCGTATTCTGGTCTCTCCTCTCGGTCGCGCTATTGATATGGTATTTTAATCTGTATTATCGCCCCACTTCTTACTTTATCATTATATCGATACTATCTGCAATAATCGCCTTAGAAATATTCTCATCCGATGATTCACGTGATTTTTGGCCAATATTTGTAAAAATAGTTATTTTATCGCTTGTTATCCGGGGAGGCATTTATTTCAATTATCCCAGCATCATGGGCTATGATGCTTACTTCCACACAAAAATCGCAGACATTATTATGCTCACGGGTTCTGTCCCACCGTTTGAGATCAGCGATAAATATGCCTATGCCCCTATTGTACACATCTTAATAGCAAATGTAGGAGTGCTGTGCCAGATCCCAGTTAAATGTACGGTCTTTTTATCCATAGGCGTCGGAAGTGTGATAAGCACTCTCTTCCTCTACATAATCGGGAAAAACATTGCAGGGCCGCAGATTGGCTTGCTCGCAGCCCTTCTGGCAAATATAACAAATGATCTTATTGTACGGGGTATCACGAATATTACCGCGGATTCCCTGGTGGTATGCTATTTACTGGCAATGCTCTATCTAACTTTCGCTGATACCGTTCATATAAACATCCGAGACTCACTGCTAATATTTTTCTCTCTCCTTCTGGTGATAACACACCAGCTGAGCACCTTTGTAGTCTTTCTTATCCTGTTAACTCTCATATCCTCTCAAGCAATTATATCATACATTCACGGTGTTCACTTTCAGAAAAGTCGCTCCATCATATATCTCATGCTCTTTGGAATAGCGATCGTCGCGCACTGGATTAGCATAGAGTTTCCTGGTGGCTCCACATTTTTTGATTTTGTGCTGGGTCCCTTTATTGATGTTATCAGAGCAGGGGGAGAATATGGGAGTGACCTTTTGATCGTGGGTCACGCATATGAGCGACCTCTATTTGATCTCCTGATTCTTCAATCTAGTTACCTTATTCTGCCATTCTTTGCGATAGGCGGGCTACTGTTGTGGATGTCTCCAGAGAATCGAAAGAGATTCTCTATTGCTGTGGTTGCAGCTGCCCTGTTTGTTCTGGTCTATGGTATTCCCTTGCTAGGTATCCGGAACTTGCTCACAAGCCGATGGATGCCTCTGTTATGTATTTTTCTGGCTATCCTCGCAGCAGCGTTTATCTGGCGTTCAGTTCATCTGATGTCGTCCAGAACGGGGAAGATATGTTCTGTGTTTCTGGTCGTTTTCGTCTTCGCATTCTTAATGATCACAACTCCCGGGATCAATAAAGACAATCCACTGGTTAGTAAGGACACAACAATAAGGAACCAGTTTACTTATAGTGAGATACAGGCTGCTGAAACAATTGAGTCAGTGTTTGATGGGGATACGTATGTGGATTCAACGTTTTTAGGCGCGTATGTATATCATACAGACCCGGTCATATCTGAAAAAGAAATTGCGGTATCCAAACAGGTGTCCCAATTAGATATATCGGGTAATAATGACCTGATAGGAGCCAATAATTTATTTGTCTTAAGAACCTGCACTCTTTACGAGCCGGTTACTGTCAAGGCGTCTCATCTCTATGGAGATTCGATGGCCCGAATTATCCCTCAGAGTTTTTTTGATAGCTTCGAATCGCACCATTTCAATCTGGTTTATAGTAACTCCTATGTTTTAGGATATCTGTCATGTTAAATCTGGGGGAGATATCTGCTGTTTTCTCGATTTGATTGCAAATATAGTATAACATTAATTCCTATCGTATAATTTTGGTAACTGGTCAGGTATACCGCTAAGCTGCCGAGGGCATGAAGGGTTCTCCCCCGAGCATCCCTCTGGGATAACCTCTACACTACATGTGATCGAAATTTTCTACGACCATTTTGGCATTGTATTTTTGACATTTTATTAGTTACGCAAACCTAGAGTTGAAATGATTGATAACCCGAACGCACAGAATATTGAATACATGTTTGAAGGCTTGAATATTTGTAATCCACAATATCTGAGATTAACTAGAGCGTAGTGATAGCTCTTACAACGAATGTTCCTGCAGGCAACTTGCATATGTAATGTTACAATGTAATCTTCCAAATCTCTATTTATTGGTAATGGTAAAATATTTTTGTTTAAAGCTAATTTTGCATCTTTAAGAAAAGGGTGTTCTTTGATGGGCAGCAATTGTTTACTGGCACTACCACTTGAGGAATGATAGAAAGTTTCTCCAACCCAGCTAAAGGCTATATCGGAACTTAAAGCAATTCTCCCCCAAACAACTGGGTCTTCATACTGCTTGACTCCAAGTGGGAATCCACCAATGCTTATAAGCACATCTTTTTTAACTGCCACGGATGACGATGTCAGGAGAGGTGCTCCACTTTGTTTTGCAATATAGAAGTAATTGTTAATCACACCTTCCCAAGGGTATTTAGGAACCCCTTTTATTTCAGATTTCAAAACTTTATTATCAATGATGCGGAAACAACTAGTTGCATAGAGGCCACACCTCGGGTACTTACAACTAAGACCGTAGAGTGTTTCTAAATGGTTTTGTGCCCACTCATCGTCCGCATCCAGAAACGCA
This sequence comes from Methanoculleus sp. 10, assembly GCF_913757945.1. Taxonomy (NCBI): domain Archaea; kingdom Methanobacteriati; phylum Methanobacteriota; class Methanomicrobia; order Methanomicrobiales; family Methanomicrobiaceae; genus Methanoculleus; species Methanoculleus sp. 10. Next base: position 17,745 of record NZ_CAJYDP010000006.1, read on the forward strand.
ACCAGCTCCGCCCCGGCTGCCTCAATCCCCCGGTTCCTCGCCGCCGAAACCCCCTGGTTTTCCTGCTGGATCAGCCGGATCCGGGGGTCGCGAAACCCACTGACAACCTCTGCCCCGTCATCGGTGGAGCCGTCGTCCACCACGATCACCTCAAAGTCCTGGAAGGTCTGGGCGAGGACCGAGTTCAGGGCACGGGCGATGTAGGGGCCTTTGTTGTAGAGGGGGATGACGACCGAGACTTCAGGGTTCATTTTCTTCTGCGGCCCTCGATTCTATGCACGGCATCCGGTTTCTCATCTCAATTTCATGGATTTTTGCCGGTTCTCCCTTATTTCTTGATATTTTCATGAGATATCCACAAAAGGATGTTGGATAGGAAATAGCAAAGGAGAACAGTCCCTGATAACCTACAGTTTCTTGTATTATCTCTATCCTTTCGTAATCATATTTATCACCATGACTTTCACTTTCCCCTCCCTTCAAGTAATATGCTATTGGGATGCTAATATAACTCATTTTCTGCCCAAATTTAACTAATGCCCGGAGTAGCCAGTCAAAGTCTGCATATATTTTGTAATCGGTGTTAAATTTCCCGCACTTCACGAAGGCGGATTTTTTAGCAAATATTGTTTGATGGCAATATCCCCTACGGAGCAAGTCAGGAATACCGGCACGGTAACCAGAGCATCGCTGCTCACCGTCATCGTCATAATAAATATAATCCCCGTATAGTATATCACTGTCAGAATTGGCGTTAAATCCCTCAATGATGTTTTTCAAGACATCATTATCGCAAAGATAATCTCCGGCGTTTAAATAATAAATTAGATCGCCGGTTGCATACTCTAATCCCTTATTCATGGCATCATAGATTCCCTTATCCTTCCCAGATAATATTACGTCGATTTTATCTTCATATTTTCTAATAATATTGAGCGTATTATCGGTGGATCCGCCATCAATAACGATATACTGAACGTTGGCGTATGTCTGATCAATTACGCTTTTTATTGTTCTATCTATAAGTCCTCCGCAATTGAGGCAAACAGTTATTATCGATATCTTATTATCTACCACAATAACCCTCCGAAGGGTTATGAAACGCTGTATTTATGGATCATATTATTTTTTGATACTACTGACTTATTAACGTTGCTTTAGGTTATTACACACATGACATTATGTTTTTTGTTTTCTCCCTCCCCTTGGCCACCGCGTGAATCACAGAGATAGAGTTTTCCAGATGTGTCTTTATTGATCACTCAGTATCTCGTCGTAAAACGCAAGATACTCCCCCACCATCCGCTCCCGCCCGAACCGCCGCGCCGCATCCCCCGCGGCCAGCCGGCCCATCCGCAGCCGGAGCCTTTCATCCGCCAGCAGGTCGAGGACCCGTCCTGCCATCGCCCGGGCATCCCCCACCGGTACGAGACACCCCGTCCGCCCCTCCACGATCTGCTCAGGGATGCCGCCGACCGCGCTCGCCACAACCGGGGTGCCGCAGGCCAGGGCTTCGAGGACGGTGTTCGGGAAGGTCTCGGCCCGGGCGGGATGGAGGTAGAGGTCGGCGGCCAGGTAGTAGCAGGCGACCTTTCGGGGGTCTTTCTGGTAGGAGATGAACCGGATCTCGATATTGCCAATCCGTTCCGGCGGGGCTGCTTCGCCGAGGGCGATACAGATTACTTTTGTTCCGAAGGCGGCGATTTCCTGCGAGGTAAACTAAATAGGCTTGTAGCCCTGATATATCAAGCATATATAAAATGATGTTCATATTGTTTTTATCTTTTCAATAACTTTTTTAAAATTTCGTTCATATTCTAAATGCTGATCAAAAAATCTGCGGGCATTCTGACTATATTCAGTATAATTTTGCTCAATTCCACATATAGCCATGTGAATTTCACTTCCGTCTTTTACCATAATACCACACCCTTCCCTTTGGAGTTTTTCTCCGATTGATGAAAAATCATTGACTATAACAGGGAGCCCAGAATGTAGGTAATATGCAATTTTTCCTGAAGAATAGCCTATTGACTGAATATTCTTTTGAGTATATGTCGAACTGGTGTCAGGGATATAAAATGCGATGCCTATATCTGCACCATCAAGTATTTTTATATACTGTTCGTTCGAAACCGGATTAAGAGAGAAGAATACCTTATTCGGCGTTGCTAACGATTGTAATCGTTTAACTTCTGCGGATTGCGTTGAGTCAAATCGCGTATGTACGACTAGGACCCAATTGTCAGGCCATTTGCTTACCGAAGATACAATTTTATCCGTACCTGTCCAGCTTCCGAGAGACCCTGAATAGAGGACAATTTTTGTATCTAATGGTAATTCGAACCTTTTGTGCCAATAGTGAGATCTCTCTCTTTTAGCATTACCAATGGGGGCATTAGGAACCAAGATGAATTTGTCTCTAGAAATCTGATTATCATTTGCCAATATATCAGCCCGTTCCAGATCTTGAATGATTACGTGTTTAGCCTTTTGACTTAGCCTGATTTCTTGCTCTTTCAATTTATGTTCCCTTCTACTGTTTAGCTCATCGGATATCAGTAATTCCAAAGAATAGTAAATTACTGGAATTTCATTTTCTTTTACTAAGTACTCAGTCTGAATTAATCCCTTAGGATCAACCGCTATAAAGCACAAGTATGAATTTGGATGCCCCAAGGATGTTATTTCTGTTTTTAGTCGTTTTAAAGACGCTACTAAATCTAACATGTTATTAATATAAAGCACCGCCTGACATCCTTTCCGAAATACCCCTGCCAGACCTCCGGATGGGAAAGCGTTTATTGTTTGTTCTAACCACCTATCGAACCTAGATTCGTGATTTAGAAGTTTTAAAGAAATTTTATCTGTATTAAAATTGGGCAACCTATATGCTCGACTTGAGAGGGTGTATATATCTACCAAATATCCTTCATATGCTAATAGTTGTGCCGCATTATACAACGATGGGACAGTATCGAAGTTGTCCCAAGGATAATAAATCGCAACTTTGTTTTTAAACATGATCTCAACTGAATTTCATTGTCCTTTTGTAAGTGTGCTTTCCTTCCAATCTCTGTAAAAATGCACTAATTCTTTTCACAAATAACCACGATATTCCAGCTACTTTCGTCAGGCGCATTCTCTAAATGCATAAATTGGCCGATTCGCAGGGCATCAAATCCAGCCATATTCAAGAAATAAGTTAATTCTGAATAAAAGAAAAATCGCATTAAATGATGCTCTTTTGCCTCTGCTAGCTCTTTGTTCCTTTTAATTTCAAGTACTGTGTAGTTGACCTCAACAGTCTGCTTGATGATATCTAAAGTAGGATGCGCGTATCGGATTATCTTTTTATCCTGCAATTCAACTTCTTTAACACGATCCTGAGGCTTTTGCATGAGCACCGCGGGGCCAAACCACACGTCGAATATAAATAGCCCTCCAGGAGAGAGGTGCTTATACACTGAGATCAAAGCATCTTCAAAGTCTCTATTTGACGTCTGGTAACCCATCACCGCAAACATTGCAACTGCAGCATCAAATTGTTGAGGCAGATCAAGATGCCGGATGTCCTGTTTCCTGAATTGGATATTCTTATTTTTTTCTACTGCTTTCATCCGGGCGATGTCAAGCATGGTTTCAGATTGATCCACGCCGGTTACATCATACCCCATATCGGTAAAGATGAGAGCATGAGAACCTGTCCCACACCCCAGATCGAGAATTGATGTAATCTTCCTTGTGCTGTATGTAGCAAAGATGTCCCTGATGAACTCACATTCTCTTTGGTAATCCTTATCTCTATATAATTGATCATAAAAATCGGCGTATTTCTTGAAAACATCCATACTTTCACTTCCCTCGAGTATTTATACTTCGATAACTGTTCGTACTGCTTCACAGACAGATTCTATCTGCTCCTCGGTCAATGTGTGCCCGCTTGGCAAGTACAGCCCCTGCCGTGCGATCCGCTCTGCTACAGGATAGTGTTCTCCGATAAACAGCCCCATATCATGAAACACCGGCTGCTCATGAAGACCCAGGAAGAACGGGCGGGTTCCAATGCCATTTTCTGCAAGACGCTCTGCCATCTGCTCTGCAGTTATCCCAAGATCTTCGGAAAGTTCAACAGCATACATCCAGTACACGTTCTTCGCCCACTCTTTCTCAACGGGCGTTCGGATACCCCGGACTGCCTTCAGCCCCTCGGTGTATTTCTGCGCGTTCGTTCGCTTGATCTCGATGAATCGATCGATCTGTTCCAGCTGGGCCACGCCTACAGCGGCCTGAAGGTTGGTCATGCGGAAATTCTCACCAAGTTCTGTATGGTAGAACCGACGTCCGGGCTTGAAACAGAGGTTTCTATAATTTCGGGCTCTCTCCGCGATCTCCTCGTCGTCGGTGACTACCATGCCCCCCTCTCCGGTGGTGATGATCTTATTGGCATAGAAACTGAAACTCCCCACATCACCAATGCTGCCAGTTTTTTTTCCTTTATAGAGCGCGCCATGGACTTCTGCAGCGTCTTCGATAACCTTCAGATCATACTTCTCCGCCAGTTCCATGACCGGGCCCATATCCACCGGATGGCCGTAGATGTGCACCGGCATGATCGCCTTTGTCCGCTTCGTGATCTTCCCCTCGATCTGCGTGACATCCATATTCCAGGTGTCTGGTTCGGAATCGACGAGCACCGGTGTTGCCCCCAGGCGGAGAGCTGCTATCGCGCAGGAGATGATGGTGAAGGTGGGCATGATCACCTCGTCGCCTTTAGTGATTTCTGCCGCAAAGAGTGCGGTCTCAAGAGCGACTGTGCCGTTACAGACCGCGATCCCATACCTGGAGCCGAGGTATGAACTGAATTTCTCTTCAAACTCCTTCACGAACGGGCCTTCAGAGGAGATCCACCCTTCATCGATGCACTGGCTCAGATACTTCTTTTCGTTCCCATCAAACAGGGGTTCATTGACCGGTATCATGACGTTGCCCCGTTAAACCGCACTTTGTCCTGATCCCCGCAGTAGGGCCCCTGCTTGACCTCTATCATCTCGGTCTCCTCTAAAAATTCGAACCCATGCCCACCAGAGGCCAGAAGAATGACGTCCCCGGTGGCGAGCTCGCGGCTGGTGAGGTACTGCTGATCTTCGGTATAGAAGTTGACCTTCACCCGCCCGCGTCTTATGAATAGGGTCTCCTGAGTATATTTGATCTCCCGGAGATGGAGAATATGGACGTGCTCTTGGATGATGTCGCCTTTGTTATGCTTCATGTACCCTAATTGTTGCGAGAAGTCGCCGGGGGTGAAGAAGGCAATATTGTCCGTTGTATAGTTGTGATAGACGATGATAGCGAGGCAATCACCATTACATAGTATCTTTTCTATCGGATCCATCTCTCCCACCAGAACTCCATATCACTGCTCTTTTCGGAAACGATCTTCTTGATGATACTATTATTAGTCGTCGCCCCTTTGATAAATACATACTCTATGTTCGTGCGAGTCTGCGGGCGTTGTATAGTATTTGTTTGGATATAGAGGATATCTGATCGGAATTTGCCCGCTAATCAGGCAAATCTGAGAAACATATTACCTTGCCATTCTAGTTCGTAACGGTTATTTGCCATCACCCTCTCCCTAAATAATGCTGAGCTTTTTCAAGAAAATGTCTTAAAAACTTTGCTCAAAACCGAATTTGCAGGGTAACGTCTCAGATCTTCTGTAATTTGCCTGAGCCCCGTCTCCTTGCCTGATCATTCCTTCTCCATGGTCAAATACCTTCTGCCGGTGACCCACTCCTCGTTGATGTCCATCAGGATGGATCCGACCAACCGGAGGAGGGATTCCTCGTTCGGGAACGCTCCTACGACTTTGGTCCTTCGTTTGAGTTCCTTATTGACCCGTTCCATCAGGTTTGTGGTTCGGATCCGTTTCCCGTGCTGTTTTGGGAATGCCGTGTAACTCATAAGCCCCGGGAGGAACCGTTCGATGGTGTTTGCGGCTTTTCGGTATCCCCGGGCATTCAGGTCATCAGCGAGATCCTGGAGTCTCTGCTCATTCCCATAGGCCTCCTTCAGCCCCTCTACAACCTCCTTCTGGTGTTTCCGGGGAATATTCCTCAAGACGGCTCGGGTACAATGAACCTGACACATCTGCCAGGATGCACCGAGGAAGGCGGCTTCAGCCGCCTTCTGGATGCCGGTATGCCCATCCGAGATGACCAGTTGAACCCCGGCAAGTCCTCGTTCTTTGAGGTCCTCGAAGAGTCCCGACCAGAATTCTTCATTCTCACAGTCGGTGACTCTCGCGCCCAAGATCTCCCGGTAACCATCCTCGCGCACTCCGGCGACCACCAGGACCGCCTTGGTGACGTACCGTGCTCCGTCCCGGATTTTGTAGTAGGAAGCATCCACGAAGAGATACGGGATAGCCTGTTCGATCGGCCGCAGGAGGAATGCCTGCACCTGATCGTCGAGATCCTTGGCCATCCGGGAAACCGAAGCCGGAGAGAGCTGATCGATCCCCAGATGACTGACGATCTCCTGGACTCTCCTCGTTGAGACGCCCTGGAGGTAGGATTCGACGATTGCATTCACCAGAGCCTTCTCCACCCGGGCATACCGTCCAAAGACCTGTGTCTCGAACGGGAACTCCCGAAACTGCGGTTTCCGGAGGATCGTCTCCCCGTATCGGGTCTTGAGGGATCGGTCCTTGTAACCGTTTCGATGCGCTTTCCGCGCATCGGTGCGTTCGTACTGGGCGGCTCCTGCCTGCTGGAGAGCTTCCTGGAGCATCACCTGGTTGAGGAACCAGGTGATGAGCGTCTTCATGCCGTTCTCCTGATCGGAAAGATAATCTTCGATTAACGCTAAGGGATCCATGGCCCTGTTTCTCCTTTGTCCAAATCTAGGTTGGATCCAGGGCCAATTCAATTTTACAGAACTTTCGTTACGCTACCTTTGCAGCGAGGTCTAGGACGTGGTGCTGGTCCAGGAAGTGGTGCAGGAGATGCTCCCCCTGATCCCGCAATGGTTTGAGTTCCAGAATAGTTCAAAAGAGGGTAGACATTCTCACAGGTCTGTGGAAGGTTTTGCCATTGTGTTCTCCACCCGATGTGCATATGAGTACATTATAGGGAGATACCAAGGTTCGTTTCATCAGAGAGAACGAGAGGGTCTTGGGCAGCGGTGGACCCTATGCGATAATACTCCTGTATCTGGAAGGTGCATATTTCATTGCAATCAGCCTGTACTGTTACCAGAAAGACGTATTTATGGCTCTGTTGAAACCCTCTAGTCGAGGGTCGGCTCCATCTGAGGGGAAAGATCTATAAAACCGTTGCTCCTTGTGTTAATGACGAAACCAACAACAAGGAGCAGAGTTAGTGTCGACGAATGGCTATATCAACCTTACCAAAGCGATCCTCACCACCGTACGATCTTCACATTTACCGCTCTATTCCTGTAAATACTCCCGGAAAACGTATACTCAGCACCAACTTATGACAATCCTGCTCGTGCGTGAGGTTCTGGGCACCAATTATCGGGACACAGTGGATCTCGTTGAACTGCTGGAACCGATCAGAGACCTGCTTCAGCTCGAGCGGGTACCCCACTATTCGACCATCCACAAGTTCATGACCCGGATTCCCTCCGTAATCTTCACGAGAATGCTCAAGAAGACCCTTTTACTTTTTTATTCAACAGGAGATATAATCCCCCTAACGGCCATCGATGCTTCAGGGTTCACCAGCGCGTATGCCAGTCACTACTACTCCTGGAGAACGGGTAAAACGCGAAAGAACTTCCTGAAAACCTCGATTGCTGTGGACACCCACAAGCAGGTGATCTTGTGTGTCAAAATCTCCCAACACCCCGTACACGATGTCAATCATGCCGTACCACTGTTGAGACAGTGCCAACGGGTCAGAAAAACTGCATGCTATGTCATGGATAAAGGATACGATGCGGAGACCTTGCATCGCCAGATTCGGGAAGAACTGGGTGCCGATTCGGTCATCCCGGTCAGAACCTGGCAGGGAAGGATCCGATCCGGGACCTATCGCCAGGAAATGTACGCCAACTTCGACGATGAACGATATCGGGAGCGAAACAAGGTCGAAACAGCCTTCTCCGTGCTCAAAAGAAGATTCGGCGAGGAACTAAAGGCACGAAAATACTGGTACCAGGTCAAAGAGATCAAGATCAAAGTGATCCTCCATAACCTAACGAAGGCAGTACAAACAGTCGTGATTGTCGTTGTCTGGAAGGAATTCAACAGAGCCGTATTTATCGATAAGAGAGCAAAGAGGGCTTGGCGAAATAATGGATGTAAAGTTCTATTCTCACGGCATCACTCTCCTGGCTCCCTTAAAACAAGAATTTATACTTATATTCAAGATAATATGTCCGTAAAACTATTTACTATAGAAATTTACTCTAACTGCTAGAGAGTTGTCCAGATCAGAGAATATATTGTCATTATATGCTATTATACCAGATGGAATAAGTTAAATTATTATTTCGATTAAGTACACTCTAATCATTCTTTAACGAGAGTAAGGGAGATGAGGATTATGTCCCTCATCTCCTTGTTTTTCTTTGAATATCAGAATCTTGCTAATTTGATCCCACATCTAGGGATCTTGCCATTTTCATCGAAATAATTGTCCCTCAGTATCCATGCCAACAAATCATCATCGCTTGAAACTTCATGCTGGTGATAGAGATATCCCTTCAGCCAGCCAGAGCGATAATGATCATAGGGTTGCATACTGGTGATAACATAGCCCTTCATTCGCACTTTAAAATGATGAGCCCGATCTAGTATTGACGCTCCGATCATCCGTTTAGGATCCACCTTGCGTTTCTGCCTTATGGATGTATAGGAGTCAGATATTCCCTGTATGTATCCTCTTTTATAGATATAATCAGTTGTCATCCTTTTTGCCGATACAAAGTGATATACCGATGCTTTCGGATTAAAGACCGTTTTATATCCAGTATTTAATACTGCCTGGGATATGGCAGATTCTCCATCTCCCCGATACCGCAGAAACTCATCAGGCATGCCGTCCGGGTGAAAGCCACCCACCTTGAGGAGAACCTCTTTGCGAATGGAAAAGTTGCATCCCCAGACATAGTAGGGAGAGATTTCCTGTATAGCACTTCCGAAATCTAAAATACTATACATACCATTCGCCCTGCCGAATGACGTACTACTCCACAGTAATTCTACCCATGGTGGCGGAGAGGTTTCATAACGTGGTAGATTATTTCCGCCAACGAGTGCAACAGAAGGGTCTTCAAACGACTCTGCTATCCCCTCCAGCCAGGTCGGGAACGCCTCGATGTCATCATCGGCGTAAACAAGGATATCCCCACGAGCGATCCTCAACCCGGCATGCCTGCCGACATGGAGGCCGGGGCTTGTTTCATAGGCATAGATGAGGTGTGGTATTTTTGCTTTATATGATTCTACAATGTCTTTGGTTCCGTCTGTTGAACCGTTATCGATGATGATGACCTCGAAATCGTCTGAAGAATAGGTTTGCGCAATCAGAGATTGGATTGCCTTCTCAAGCAATGAGGAGCGGTTTCTTGTGGGGATGATTACAGAAAGATTCATTCTTCAACCTATTCAAACTCATGAAATTAGAATCTGCCTCGCAATTCACACTTGAAACACATCAGTAATTTTACTCGGCATTCTGATTTTCCTATCTCGCATGAATAATTTCTTCAGCCTTTTTTACACCAAGTAAACTCTTTTCCTTGAGTATTGGGACAGTATGAGAGAGAGCCTCCTTAATAGTGCCTGAATCCTCTATTAATTGAACTACAGCGCCCCAGATCGCTTCATAATTCTCCAGAGAGATATCTTCACTAAAATAACATTGAGCGGTACCACATAAGTCTGCAAGACCCTTTAACTTGGTCTTTTGATATATACCATGAGCTATCCCCAAAAATGGAATATTTTCACTCGCAGCGAAAACACAGAAGTGATACCTTGAACCTATTGCATAATCTGCTAATGACACCAGTCCTTTCAGTGTACTATCATCGTATTCATTCTCAATACAGAAAACCCTCTCTTTATGCTTCATCTGTGACCATATCTGCTGGTGTAGTACCCGATCGTCAACGCCTTCACTATAATCTGTTGGCAAATAGAAAATTTTAGAATTGAACTTTTCTATCAGAGCATCACTTATTTGAGCCATCACTTTTATTATTGAATCTTCTTGCATCTTTTGATTACTTACTTGAAATAACGACATTGATCCTTTGAGATTCATAACAACACAATTTTGTGCATCAGACTCAAGCCATTCGTTTGGAGCCTCAGACATTAGCAATTCTATAGCTTTTTCCCTTGAAATCTTTGGAATTGTCATTGCATCATCAGCAGCGTCGACCATAATAGGTTTTGTTACACCAATGTCCTGTAGACGATTATGCGATGTATTTTTATCTCGAAATGATATAAAATCAACCTGATTGAGACAGAATTTAGCGTATATTTTATCAAACCTGTGATAAAATGGGCCAATTGTCTGACCTGATATTATGACCGGCTTTTTTAATATTTTCGTCGCCCAGTACAATGAACATTTTTTATATAATTCTTCTGGCATAATGCTGTTGAGATTTCCCCCGCCATTGTTAAATAAAAGTGTAGCATTTGAAATTTCATCGAGAATCCTCCGAGCATTGGGCCACAATTTTAGACGGATATTATATCTTTGCATATACGCCCCAAAAATAAAGAGTGATGTGGCGCAAAATACTTTTAATTTTCCGAAAAAATTCGAATTGCGCCCGATCGAAAGGAAATTTGCATCTTGAATAGATCTTTCTTTGTGAAACGACTCGGTGAACTCAGGGTCAGGTGATAACATGACAATGTCCAAATCCTTCAATCGCTTTCTGAGATTATGTATAACGCCATGGGGCATAGCTTCATCTCCGATATCTTTCCATCCGAAGCCTCCGATAATTACAATTTTGTTTCGGTATTTTTCACATCCTTGGATATCTAACTTCTCTGTTTTCAAAGCATTAATTCCTCCTTTCATTATATCGACCAATTTTGAACCTTTTTTTAGTATACTGTTATGTTTTAATTTATATGTCATATACGAAAAATGAATGTAGCAGTTCATCACACTGTCATTTAATCCACTGTTTGAAATACGGATAGTGATATATTCGAACAATGATGGTAAAAAATACATAGTACTCACCTGATCATCAACTAAGGGACTATTGGTGGGCACTTCCTTTTTCAATAGATGCATTAAATTCATTCTGGGCATCAGGTTGGATTTATTTTTCAAATCTTGTGAATTCACAATTTCTTGAGCTGATACTCTTTCAATTAGTATCTTTTGAGTTTCTTTCATTTGAGATAGGATACTCTCAACAAACTGAGTTCTAGCGACCAGTATTGAAGAACCCTTTTGGTCGTGCTTAAAGGGATCTTTGCCAATCCAATTATCGCCACAACTTATATCCGCTAACATTGCACTGTGGTCATGACATACCCAACACCTGATAGGCTTAAAATAATACAGAAATGCGTACCCCCAATAACGATTATCTAAATGATCAACGAATATTTCAGACCCATCCCTCAACACGATCCGAAGTTTTCCCGGGTGGCCCCGCCCTCGGTATTCGAGAGTGTGCACTTGGTCTTTATTTACATCAACATTTTTTAGTAGATTTTCTGTTGCTTTGTAGTTTGGAGTACGACTGCAAAACAGCCCTATGGTGATAACAATCCGTTCAGTCAATGGTTTGTTAATTCTTTGTGCCTTTTTAAGACCAGCTATGTGACATGGGAGCCCAACAAAGGCGAATTTCCCTTTTTCAGTTAATATTTCCGAAAGAATTTTCCCCGCAGGTACTGGGCAGTAAATAGATTTTTGCGAGCTAATGATTTCAGCTTTTGTCCTTGCAATAAACGTTTCTGTTTCAAGAAGGGAGCCCTTTTTCATTCTGGAAACGATAACACCATCAACACATCCATTCTCTAATAGATATATAAGAAGTTCTGTAACTATCCCTCCTGAGGCGGAGTTCATCCTTATTCCTTCATCTAAGGAACAACCTACGTAACAACTAACAACCCGACCTAGATAATTGACAGATTCCCCGATATGCGTATTCGGGGTTAATCCTCCTGCATCCCATCCTGCCCCCGGGCAGACAGAAGTGCATAAACCGCAATGGATGCACTGAAACTCATTTACTTTAGGTTCAAGAAGCGTGCCTGAGCGATTTATCTCGAGAGAAATACATCCTTTAGGGCAGATACCAGCACAGCTGCCGCAGCTAATGCACAGGTGGCTCTGTGGAATTGATGAAATACTTCCAACTTGAAACATAATTCTCTGTTCAATCATCAAATTACCTAAGTCCACTTTAAGAGCGGACGGAATATTCCTTTCCTCTCAGTACTTTGAAATCCTCCAGCACCTCGACTAGGACAAACTTCAAACTGAAGTACATCAGCCTCTTTAAATATAAAGCAAATGTCAGGAATAAGTCCATTCAATGATAACTTGAAAATACCTGCATTCAGTAAGTACGGAGGTATCTCACAGGTTGTTGTATGCGTCCCGGGTTCCGCAGATCCACTTTGCATTCCTAATGTGTCCCAGTCCGCAGAGGCGAATGCTAGTATTCCATCAACGGTATGGACTATAAGATACAAGTGAAAGTTCATCACTGTCTCAAGAGTCTGATACTTAATTTTAACGATTATTGGCTCATCCATACAAAATGTTGATTTCTTTTCCCCATTATCTGAATGTAATGTCATAGATAGCAACTTAATTCTATTATTGCCAGGGGCTTTGCAATAGTCATATATTTTTTCACAAATCCCTAGACTATTTTGATTGTCCAAATATATCGATAATATTTCATCAGTTGGACCATCGGAATAGATCTGTCCAGAATTCAATAGGATCGCACGGTTGCACAAGGAACTTATCGCCGCCATATTATGACTCACAAACAGCACCGTCCTCCCCTCGCTCGCCACCTCCCCCATCTTCCCTAAACACTTCTTCTGGAACTCTGCGTCCCCCACCGCCAGCACCTCATCCACCAGTAAAATTTCAGGGTCCAGGTGCGCCGCCACCGAGAACGCGAGCCGCACGTTCATCCCGCTCGAGTACCTCTTCACTGGTGTGTCTAGAAACTTCTCGACGCCCGAGAACTTCACGATCTCCTCGAACTTCTCCTCGATCTCGCGCTTCTTCATGCCGAGGATGGCGCCGTTGAAGTAGATGTTCTCTCGGCCGGTGAGTTCGGGGTGGAAGCCGGTCCCGACCTCGAGGAGGGAGCCGACCCGGCCCCGCATGACGATCTCGCCCTCGGTCGGGTAGGTGATCCGGGAGAGGATCTTGAGGAGCGTGCTCTTGCCGGCGCCGTTCCTCCCGATAATGCCGAGGACTTCGCCGCGCTCGACCTCAAAGTTGACGTCTTTGAGCGCCCAGAATGTCTCCTTCGGTGCCCTGAGATCCCGGAGGGTCCTGATGGGGTGGCGGAGGCCGGTCATAACACTCTCCGAGAGCGTCTTGTACGTCCTGTCCACCCCTATCTGGTACTGCTTGGAGAGGTTCTTCACCTCGATGATCGGTTTCTCTTTTCGGGATGTCATGTCACACCAGATCCGCGAAGTATTTCTCTGTCCGGCGGAGGTACAGGATGCCACTGATGAAGATCACGATGGTGATCACCGCCGAGACGGTGAGGCCAACATAGTCCACCGGGACGTGGCCGAGGAGGACTGCCCGGTGCGCGTTGAGGAGGCCGGTGAGCGGGTTTAAGGAGAGGAGCCACTGCAGGTTCTCACCGAGGATGCTTGCCGGGTAAATCACCGGCGAGACAAACATCAGCAGCTGGACGAAGAACGGGAGGACGAACTTGACGTCCCGGTACTTCACGCAGATCGATGAAAGCCAGTAGCCGGTCCCCGCCGCGAGGAGGAGGGTCAGGAGGACGATCACCGGCAGGAGGAGGATCGCGGCCGTCGGCATGAACTGGTAGTAGATCATCATGGCGGCAAGGATCGTCATGGCGATCCCGTAGTCCACGATCCCGGCAAGGCATGGTGCCGTCGGGATGAAGATCCTCGGCATGTAGACCTTCGAGAGGAGCTGGGCGTTGCTGACAAGACTGTTGCCCGAGTTGGTCAGCGCATTCTGGAAGTAGGTCCAGAGGAGCAGGCCCGAGTAGGAGAAGAGGGCGTATGGGATCCCCTCCGAGGGCATCTGTGCAAGGCCGCCGAAGATCAGGGTGAAGACGATCATCGTGAATAGCGGCTGGAGCACCGCCCACGACGCACCCATGACGGTCTGTTTGTACCGGATCTTGATCTCGCGGAGCGCGAGGAAGTAGAGGAGTTCATGGTACTCCTTCAATTCCTTCCAGTTCAGGTCGAAAAGACCGTACTTCGGGCGGATGACCAGTTCGAAGTCTGATGTGTGCTCGGTCATGGTTGTTCCCGGATCCAGTCGATGTAGTGTTCCAGCCCTGCGGCAATCCCGGTGCGGGCATGCCAACCCAGGAGTTCCGCCGCCTTCCGGGTGTCGGCCCGGGTGTCCTTCACGTCGCCCTTCTGCTCTGCACTGTGCTCGACGACGGCCCTCCTCCCGGTGGCCGCCTCAATCGCGGCGATCAGGTCGTTGACGCTGATCCGGTTCCCGCCGCCGATGTTGAAGACCTCGCCCCTGACATCGCTCGTTGCGGCAAGGACGTTTGCCTCAACGACATCGTCGATATAGGTGAAGTCCCGCGTCTGTGTGCCGTTGCCGTAGACGGTGATCACCTCATCGTTCAGGACCGCCCTGACGAACTTGTTGATCCCCATGTCAGGCCGCTGGCGCGGGCCGTACACGGTAAAATACCGGAGCGAGACAGTCGGAACACCATAGTTCTTCCAGTAGAGGTAGCAGAGATGCTCAGCGGCAAGTTTCGTCACCCCGTAGGGGGAGACCGGCTGTACCGGGCGGTCCTCCCGCATGGGGAGTTCCACGTCCCCGTAGACCGAGGAAGAGGAAGAGTACACGAACTTTTTGATGCCGGTGTTCTTGTAGCACTCAAGCAGGTGCTGGGTCGCTAGGACGTTGTCGCGGGTGTAGACCTCGAAACTCTTCCCCCACGAAGCCCTGACCCCCGCCTGTGCGGCCAGGTGGAAGACATAGTCGACCCCCGGGAAGGCCTCCATCTGGAGGATCTCCTCTTCGATGAGGGTGAAGTGTGGGTGGCCGATGGCGCCGGAGAGGTTCCTCTCCTTGATCTCCCGGGGGTAATAATCGGAAAACCGGTCGATGCCGACGACCTCATACCCTTCTGCAAGGAGCCGGTCGGCGAGCGTACTCCCGATGAAACCCGCACACCCGGTAACCAGCGCCTTCATCGCAGCATCGCCTCCCGGAGATGAGACATGACCCCCTCCCTCAGCGACGGCCTCTCGAGCGCGAAGTCGATGATCGCCTGCACATAGCCTGCCTTGTCCCCGGTGTCGTACCTCTTCCCCTCGAAGGCGTAGGCATACACCTCCTGCTCTTCCTTAAGCATCCGTATCGCGTCCGTCAACTGGATCTCCCCCCCGACCCCTGCCGCCGTACGCTTCAGGCAGTCAAAGATCTCCGGGGTGAAGACATACCTCCCGATTGCGCCGATGTTCGAAGGAGCATCTTCAACAGAGGGTTTTTCGACGATATCCTCGAGTACGTAGAGAGAGTCCAGAAACTCCCTGCCCCGGATGATCCCGTAACTGCTGATCTTCTCCCGGGGAACCTCCTCGACAGCCAGCACCGATGCGTCGTACCGCCCGGAGATATCGATCAGCTGCCGTGTACACGGGGTCGAATTCCTGATGATATCGTCGCCGAGGAGGACGGCGAAGGGCTCGTCCCCGATGTGCTTCTCTGCCCGAAGCACCGCGTCGCCAAGTCCTTTCGGTTCCTTCTGCCTGATATAGTGGATATCCGCAAGAGACGAAACATCCTGCACCACTTTCAGGAGTTTCTCTTTCCCGTTCTCCTTCAGGTGAAGTTCCAGTTCCGGCGAGTCGTCGAAGTAGTCCTCGATCGCACGCTTTCCCCGGCCGGTTATGATCAGGATATCGTCGATCCCTGAAGCGATCGCCTCTTCGACGACGTACTGGATGACAGGCCGGTCGATGAGGGGAAGCATCTCCTTGGGCATGGCCTTTGTTGCAGGGAGGAACCGAGTGCCAAGGCCGGCCGCAGGAATAACAGCTTTTTTTACCTCCATCACCAGCACACCCCTTCGTAGACGGCTGCTTCAGCCTTTGCCTTCTCAAGCCGGCGGCCGTCGATGACGATCCTTTCCCGGTAATCGAGCCCCTCGAACTCCCTCCACTCGGTGAGGATGAGTATGGCATCAGCCTCGAGCACCTCGTTTGGGGCAGGTGCGTACGTAACCTGTGGGAAGACCCGGCGGAAGTTTTTCATCGCTGCCGGGTCGTAGGCGACCACCTGGGCCCCTGCGGCTAGGAGTTCTGCAACGACCGGGATGGCTCGACTCTCCCGGACGTCATCCGTGTCTGGCTTGAACGCGAGTCCGAGAACCCCTATCGTCTTCCCTTCCAGATCGGGGATATGTCGCCGAAGGAGGGAGAGGAGTTTTTTGGGCTGCTCTTCGTTGACCTCTAGGACAGCTCTGAGGATCTTCAGGTCTTCGCCATGCGCTCTCGCCCCGGCGATGAGAGCCCGGACATCCTTCGGGAAGCAGGACCCCCCAAACCCTATCCCCGTCCTAAAGAATGCCGGGCTTACCCGGCCGTCCATCCCTACCACCGTAAAGACCTCACGTGAGTCCACGCCAAGCCGTTTGCAGAGGTTTCCTATCTCGTTGGCAAGGCTGATCTTCGCCGCGAGGACGGCATTGCTCGTGTATTTTATCATCTCTGCCGTCGTGACGGGAGTTACAAGCACCGCGGCCCCGACCGGCGCATAGAGGTCGCCAAGGATCCCGGCAGTCCTGGGATCATCGGCCCCGATGACGATGCGGTCCGGGGAGAGGCAGTCCCGGACAGCGCTTCCTTCACGCAGGAACTCTGGGTTTGAGCCAAGGCCGAAGTCTCTCCCGGCCATCTTCCCGGAGGCCCTCTCAAGAACCGGGCCGGCCATCTCTTTCGTCGTCCCGGGAAAGACCGTGCTTTTGATGATGACCGTGTGGAAAGCCTCCTTTTCCTTGAGGGCCTGCCCAATCTCTTCGCACGCGGTAAGGATGTAGGATAGATCGATCGCCCCGTCTTCCCGTGAGGGCGTCCCGACCGCGACGAAGGTGATGTCGGTCGATCCAACAGCAACTCGAAGGTCCGTGGTCGCGCTGATCCGGTCGCGGTTCTTCCGGATTAGATCCTCAAGCCCGGGTTCGTAGATAGGAGACTGCCCTGCACCGATCGCCCGAACCTTTGCCGGGTCGAGATCGACGAGGACCACCTCGTGACCCATGTCGGCGAAGCATACCCCGGTCACGCACCCGACATATCCGCAGCCGATGACGGAGATCTTCATGCCCGCTCGTTCCTGTACCACTCAATCGTCGTCCTCAACCCATCCTCAAAGCCCGTCTTCGCGCGGAACCCGAACTCCCGCTCCGCGCGCGAGACGTCCAGGCACCGCCGGGGCTGACCGTCCGGCTTCGCCGTATCCCAGACGATCTCGCCGGTAAACCCGGTGAGATCGGCGATGAGGGTTGCGAGATCGCGGATGGTGATCTCGAAGCCCGCCCCGAGGTTCACTGGATCGGGCCTGTCGTAGCGTTCGGCGGCGAGCGCGATCCCCTCGGCGGCGTCGTCGACGTAGAGGAACTCCCGCGACGCCGCCCCGGTCCCCCAGACCTCGACACTCTCCGCACCGGTCTCCACCGCCTCGACGAACTTCTTGATCAGGGCCGGGATGACGTGCGAACTCGCAGGGTCGAAGTTGTCACCGGGACCGTAGAGGTTCACCGGGAGGAGGTAGATCGCGTTAAACCCGTATTGCTGCCGGTAGGCCTGGGCCTGGACGAGGAGCATCTTCTTTGCGAGGCCGTAGGGGGCGTTGGTCTCCTCGGGATACCCCTCCCAGAGGTCTTCTTCCCGGAACGGAACCGGCGTGAACTTCGGGTAGGCGCAGATCGTCCCGACGGCGACGAACTTCGCGACGCCTGCCTGCCGGGCAGCCTCCATCAGCTGGACCCCCAAAATGGCGTTGTCGTAGAAGAGGGAGCCCGGGTTTGCCATGTTGTAGCCGATTCCCCCGACCTTCGCCGCGAGGTGGATGACAAGGTCGACGTCCTGGACCGCGGTGACGCAGTCCTCCCACCGCCGCAGGTCAAGGTCGCGGCTCCGGGGCACCCGAATACTCTCTTTCGTAAATCCGTGCCTCTCAAGCGTCCTCACGAGGGATGAGCCGAGGAACCCGGCACCACCCGTGACGAGGACCTCCATCCCGTCCCCAAACCTCATAGGATCTCACCGATTATACTGCTACATTCTTTTGTGCCGTCACTCCTGAAGAGGCCATCGATCCGTCCGAAGTTCTTCCGGAGTCCCATCAGGGATTCCAGGTCATCCGCCCACGAACCGTCGAGTACGGCCGTCTCCGGGACTTCTATCCCGATCCGCATAGCCTTAACGCCCCCGATGAGGTAGTCGTCCTCGGCAAACCCCCCCCTGCTGAAGAGGGCCATCGGGACACCGGCCTGAATCGCCTCGGCGATGGTGCTGTAACCGGGCTTTGAGACGACGAGGTCACAGGCGGCGATCCAGTCCTGCGTCTCGGTCTCGCCGGGCGGAATCCTGACCGCGCCGGGCAGGTCAGTCCACGACGGGACGAGGAGGGTGCACCCGGCAAGTGCGGATCTAACGCCCCGGAAGACAGTGGGGTCAAGAGACTGCCCGCCGCCGAGGTAGACGAACGGCTCCTCCTCCGAAAGGCCGCACAACCGCCGGATCTCCATCCTGTCCCGGGTCACTGCCCGCGCCACGAGCCCCACCTCCCGCCGATTCTTAAAGACCTCCATGGGTTCGTGGAGCGGGAGCAGAAGAGCGACGTCTGCGGCACGGTAGGCTTCGGCAATCCGGTCGGTCAGTTCGTTCTTCCCGAAGAGATGGGTGTAGATGAGGTGCCAGGTGAAGTTCGAGACACCGAGCGACGGGATTCCGAGTTCTTCCGCGGCAAGGAAGGGCTGTGGGGCGATGTCGGAGAGGACGAGATCGAACCCGCGGTCATGGAGGAAGATCATCTCGGCGGCGATGCATTCCTCCCAGGAAGCGACCCACTGCTCCACCGCCGCAAGCGTCCTCTCCCCGGCCACGGCGGCACCGTCCATCGCAACCCCCGGGTCATTTGGCCCCGGGATAACCTCGACACCGGGGAGTGAGCGGGACATGAACGCAGCAGGCGAGCCCGTCCTGACGACCACATCAGCATGCAGGGCTTCCTGCAGCTCCCGGGCGAGAGCGATATCCCGCGCCGCATGACCGTAACCGAAGTCGCTCGTGTAGAGACAGATTCGCGGCCGCCTCAATCCTTCGTCCACCACCGATCCGGATACTTCCGGGCGAGGAACGCGTCCCCCTCGCCGGGGGGTTCAAGCCCGGCATCCCTCAGGTCCGCGTCGACCATGATCTTCGTTAAGTCGGTAAACGTCACGCAGGGTTTCCAGTCGAGTTTTTCCCGGGCCTTCCCGGCATCCGCGATGAGGTCTTCGACCTCGGTCGGCCGGAAATACCGGGGATCGATCCGGACGTGCTCCTCCCAGTCGAGGCCCGCATATGAGAAGGCGGTCTCAAGGTACTCCCGGACAGAATGGCTCTCCCCGGTCCCGATGACGAAGTCCTCGGGCTCTTCCTGCTGGAGGATCCTCCACATGCACTCGACGTACTCCGGGGCAAAACCCCAGTCCCGCCGGGCATCCAGGTTCCCCATGTAGAGATACTTCTCTTTGCCGGCAAGGATTCGGGCGATCCCCCGCGTGATCTTCCTCGTCACGAACGTCTCGCCCCGGCGTGGGGATTCGTGGTTGAAGAGAATCCCGTTTGCGGCAAACATCCCGTAACCGTCACGGTAGTTCCGCGTCATCCAGTAGGCATAGAGTTTTGCGCAGGCATACGGGCTCCGCGGCCAGAATGGCGTAGATTCTTTCTGCGGCGGCGGCGTCGCCCCGAACATCTCGCTGCTCGAGGCCTGATAGAACTTCACCCCGTTTCCGCTCCGCCGGATCATCTCAAGAAGCCGGGTCGTCCCGAGACCGGTGACGTTCCCGGTGTATTCAGGGGTGTCGAAGCTGACCCGCACATGGCTCTGGGCGCCGAGGTGGTAGACCTCATCGGGTTTGATGTTATAGATGAGGTGCGAGATCTGCTCGTCGTCTGTGAGGTCGCCGTAATGGAGAAAGAGGCGTGCACCGGCATCGTGGGGGTCGGTATAGATATGATCAATCCGGGGAGTATTGATAGTCGATGACCGCCGGATGATGCCGTGTACTTCGTAGCCCTTGTGGAGGAGGAACTCGGCGAGGTAAGAGCCATCCTGTCCTGTGATGCCTGTTATCAAAGCTTTTTTCGGAATAGTGCCCACTCTCCTGTGTTTGGGAATCTGTAAATAATTAGTATAATCGACATATATGGATTTTGTATTTAAAATTGGGGATTTATTATTTCCAGCGGATGAGTCATTACGATAGAATCAATCTGCCATCTTCCCTAAATTTGAAAAAGACTGATTGAAGCGATGGCTCAGTATCCGTCCATACACCCCATCCCACTGCGCCCTCTTGGCGGTTGCATCAGAAGTCGCGCAGTGCTATTGGATGGATGCTCGATCGGACTATAGTCTGGAATGCCGGGCCGTTTAATCAGTCCGTATGTTGAGCGACTACTCTCATGTAAGCCTCTTCACGTCCTGTCAAAGTCGTCCTCAAACCGCACAATATCATCCTCGCCCGTATACTCCCCGATCTGCACCTCGATCAACTCAAGCGGCAGCATCCCGGGGTTCGCGAGCCGGTGCACCGTCCCCGCGGGGACAAACGTGCTCTCGCCGTTCCGGAGGAGGTAGGTCGCATCACCGACCGTCACCTCGGCGCACCCGGTCACGACCACCCAGTGCTCGGAGCGGTGGTGGTGCATCTGCAGCGAGAGCCGCCGTTTGGGGGGAACGGTCACCCGCTTGATCCTGTAGGCCCGGCCTTCCTCGAGGTTTGTATAGGAGCCCCAGGGCCGGTGCACCTCGGTGTGGAACGCTGCCCGGGCGTCGCCCCGCTCGTGGAGGGCCTTTGCGATCTCGCCCACCCGCTGGGCCTCGTCCCGGTTGGCGACCAGGATCGCGTCCTTCGTCTCGATGATGGCGAGGTTTTCGACCCCGACGGTCGCGACCAGGCGGTCGCTGATGATCAGGTTGTCGCGGGAGTCGATGCCGATGTGCTCGCCCCGGACGGCGTTGTTGTTGCCGTTTTTTGGTAGGCAGCCGTAGAGGGCGTCGAAGTTCCCGACATCGTTCCAGTCGGCCTCGAAGGGGACGACCGCCGCTCGTTGGGTCTTCTCCATGATCCCGTAGTCGATGGAGACCTTTGGTGTCTGCTCGTAGGCCTGCTCGGCCGGGTTCTTGAACGCTTCGACGACATCGGGGGCAAGGGACGCGCATTCCGCGAGGAAGAGTTCGGAGTTGAAGAGGAACATCCCGGAGTTCCAGAGGTAGCCGTCCGCGACGTACCGCTCCGCCGTCACAAGATCGGGCTTCTCCACGAAGGCATCGACGGCATACCCGTCCTCGAGCACCTCCCCGGGCCTGATGTAGCCGTAGCCGGTGTGCGGCGAGGTCGGCCGCACCCCGAAGACCACCAGGCGGTCCCGGGAGAGCCGCTCCGCCTTCCGGAAGGCTTCAACGTACCGATCGTCTGCATCGATCAGGTGGTCGGAGGAGAGGACGGCGACCGGGGAGGAGCCGTTCCCCTCCGCAATCGCCTTCACCCCGTAGTAGATGGCGGGGAGAGTGTTCTTTCCCTCCGGCTCGACCAGCACGGTGCAGTCGCACCCGATCTCGGCGAGCTGGTCGCGGATGATGAACTTGTGGTCCTTGTTGGTGACGATGTAGATATCCTTCGGAGTGGAGAGGAGGAGAGACCGCTTAATCGTCTTCTGGAAGAGCGATTCCTCGTCGAAGAGCTTGATGAACTGCTTTGGATAATGCTCGCGTGAGAGCGGGAAGAGGCGGGTGCCGCTTCCTCCCGCGAGAATGAGTGTCTTCATCTGATCAGTGCGCTCCGAAATTTCAGTGGTTAGTATTTTCCAGCACGGAATATGAAGATGATCATTTCGAGGAGAGGCTGATTAAGAAATATTACACCGAAGGTGTTGAAAAGATCCAGCGTAACGGATCTCTGAGCGGTTTCGAGCAAGTACTGAAGATCGAGAGTGGGTACCTCACCCCCGCCCAGCACCCGCACGATCACGCCAACCCGCCGACGACCCTGCCGGCCCCGGCACTCACCGTCGAGATCCTCCTCTTCCCCGGCCTTTCCGCTCGCCAGCCCTCCAGCGCCCGGGATCCGGGCCTCGAACTCCTCGTCCTGCGCCTCCATCCGCCGGGAGCGCCCGGCAGATCCATTTCACGTCCCGGTTCGTCTCTGCAACGAGCCCCGGTGGTCTTCTCCTCGGTCATCCTGGTAACCTTCCCGGAGAGCAATAGGATGCCGGAGAGAAAAGGCTGACCGTAAGGGTTATATCGGAGAATCGGAACCCGATCCGGCCTTTCCGATAAAGTCAGGGTTAATCCTCCCGGGCATACCCTATGATCGTCCGTCATATTCCCGGGAGACAGAGGCTACGGAAGATGCATCGCATCTTCCTGCCAGGCACTGACTGCAGGAGTGTTGTGCCGTGAGGAGATACCAACCATGGCAGACTTCGTGCAGAAGACCGTGAACAAAACGGCGGTCCGGGACCCGCCGTCCTGATCGCCACCGTAACGTCGTTTAACAACCCTCATCGAGAGCGTCATCGCCGACAACTCTTCGGTGCGTCGGGTATACCGGCTCCGACGGGCAGCCGGTGGCTGCTGTCATCCGGAACCGCGAGCACTACACCGCGAAGGTGAACTTCCTCGACGGCGAGGGCAAGCGGGTGGGCAACGTCTCCCTCCAGTCCCCGACGATCGCCGCCTTCGAGGCGAACGCTGCGGAGGTGCTCGCGAATGCGGCCTTTGCTGCGCGATGCTCTGACTGGAGCGGAGCGGGAGCACCGTAGGTGCGACTCGCGATGGGCGGCGAGGCCGTCCGGAACGGCCCCGGCGAGACCTACTACGCTCAGCTCAAGTGCCACGACCCCTCGGGTGATGACTACTACGTCACCTTCACCCGCCGGACCGTCCGGATCTCGTCCTACCAGGACGATGCGATCAAGGACGCGGTCGAGACCTGGGCCGACACCGCCGGCGCACTGGATTGAAGAGGGGAATACCCTCTCTTCACTTTCAGCCCGCGCACGGCCTTCATGTATCTACTTCTTCTTCTCCAGACTCATCCATGACGCATTCCCCCCTCCTCCGCGCCGACCAGACCCTCTTCCGCGACCGTGAGGTCTTCGAGTTCACCCACATGCCCGGCGATCACCGCAATGGGGTGGACACACAGGAGACGATAGGCAAGGGCCTGCCTGAGAACCCGGAGCTCATGCGGATATTGCAGGACAGGTTGATCGAGGAGAAGATCAAGCGAGGTGATACTTGCAAGGGTGCTCCACATGAACCGGCGCGAGACGTACGAGCACCTGAAGCACAACCCAAAGAACGTGCGGTTCAAAGACCTCTGCCGTGCGGCGGAAACCTTCGGGTTTCGCCGGAAGGGCGGGAAGGGCAGCCACACCGTGTACGTGCGGGACGGGATTCCTGATATCCTCAATTTCCAGAACGTGAAGGGCAAAAACCGTACCAGGTAAGGCAACTTCTTAAGATTATTGAGCACTATACTCTGCTCGTGGATGAAGATGCCACATAAATATGCAATCGAGATCTTCTACAGCGATGAGGACGAGGGGTTCATCGCCGTCGTCCCGGAGCTTGCCGGCTGTTCCGCGTTCGGCGAGACGGAAGAGGAGGCTCTCTCTGAAGTGAAAGTGGCTATCGGCCTCTGGCTCGATACCGCCCGGGAGGAGGGGCGGGAGATCCCGGAGCCGAGCGGCCGGGAGCAGCTGCGGGAGATCCTTGCGGGCAAGGGCGTTGCGTGCGAACCACGGGAAATAGCGTAGACCTTGTAGAGGCTTCCACCCTCGGTTTCTCACACGCTCAACGTTGAATCTTTTCCACAGTGAGAATAGGTGACTGCTCCCCCGACTTCAGTCGGGGGCATCCAGGGTATTTCAACCCAGAGATTGCAGTCTCATAACATTGATCGCCGCATTCTGGTAACCTGTTATGAGGACCGTTTCCATGGCCTACACCTATGTTGTGGCCTTTTTCCGTCTTATCCCCGATAAAGTCATGCTAATCCCCTCCCCCGTCCACCCTGTAGTTATCTGTCATATTCCCGGGAAGAGTTGCACTGCAAGTGCAACTGCCTCAGATCTCCGATCTGGGGCATCTGGCAGGCAAGGAGTAAGACCCATGGCAGACTTCGTACAGAAGACCGTCAACAAGACGGCGGTCCGGGACCTCGCCGTCCCGATCGCCGACGTAACGTCGTTGAACACCCTCATCGAGAGCGTCATCGCCGACAACCCCTTCGGGTGCGTCGGGTATACCGGTGCCGACGGGCAGCCGGTCGCGGCAGTCATCCGGAACCGCGAGCACTACACCGCGAAGGTGGACTTCATCGACGCCGTCATCGCGCTGGAGTGAGAGGAGGTCTTTTGCCCCCACTCTCTTCCCCGCGCCGGGAGCCTGGCAACCGGGGCGTCTCCCCTACCTGTGGGGGACGTTTTGTCTTCCGGGCGGTGGTGGATGTTCCTGGAGAGGAGGAGATCCGGAGAGTACCCTCGCCGGCGAAGAAGGGATCGGAGCGGGAAAAGTATCATCTGCCGGGAGCACTCATATCTCCATATTCTGGAGTGTGCGGCATGGGAGTGCAATACATCTGTGATGCAGAAGGAAGAAAGACTGGCGTTATCGTGCCCATCGACCTCTGGGACAGCCTGAATGCCGAAAAACCTGCCGGTGAACGGGTTGGGGTTCCGGATCCCGGAAAATATCGGGGCATATACAGAAACTTAAACGTCGATCTAAAGGCCGAGATCCGGAACCTGCGGGATGAATGGAACCGGATATGAGTCGGTACCTGCTCGATACGAACATCCTCATCTACTACCTTGCAGATGCCGTTCCGCCGGCGAGAGTAAATGAGATCGAAGAGATGCTCACCTCTTCATTTCGTGTTTCAATCATCACAAAGATCGAATTTCTCGGGTGGAAGAAGCATACTCCGGAAGGGTATGCGATAGCCGAGGACTTTATCCGTTCTGCGGAAGTATACCCTCTGATCGATACAATTGCGGACCGCGCTATCCACCTGCGTCGAACTTGCGGGATGAAGCTCCCCGACGCGGTCATTGCAGCCACCGCTCTGGCTCACGAATGTGTACTGGTCACCCGAAATGAACGTGATTTTTCCGGGATCTGCACGCTTGAGGTCGTAAACCCGATCGACGGCGGGTAGATGCGGCGCAGTGGTTTCGCGTGGTACTGGCGGTCAGTGAGACTCAGGGCTGCTCGCATCTTGTCCGATGCAGATGTCCAGAGCACCCCATCAACACCAGGAGTTCGCTTGCCTTTGTTCTGTGTGACGATCCGCACCGCGAGGAGTTTCGCGGAGTAGGTATGCGTCAGCAGATACCTGAGACGTTTGACCATATTCCATTTTCCTTCGTGCGTTGCCTTTGCAATCCGGGTTTGTAGCCCGTTAACAATGGATTCACGATCCCCGCCGAGATCGTCGTGAGACGGAGTGAGGGGGCGACTTTCTTTCGTTTCGGCATACAGAGCGGCAATATGTTTCCGGTGTGATCGTCGAAGCAGATCATATGTAGTCACAGGTGAAACATCCTCTGGATGGCACCACGGAACGTACCCGGGACCTGCATGCTCTGCAGGGAACCGGTGAGCAGGAGGGGGGCTTTGCGGCACGTCGAGGGCTGCCTCCGGTCGTCGGGCTGGCCTGCAGGGGAAAAGCCGTCGCTCATCATCACGATACAGGGGCGGCACGACAGATCCTACTGGCTGGTGGTTCTTGCGCGGCCCGACGCCACGCTCGAAGACCTCGACTCCCTGATCCGCGACGTATGGGTGGAATGCTGCGGGCACATGAGCGCGTTCTCCATCGGCAAAGAGAGTTACCTGAGCGGCGAGGACGAGCCGGGAACGAGCATGGCAATCCCCCTCTCCGGGTTGGTCCCGCCGGGAAGCACGTTCTCCTACGAATACGACTTCGGCTCCACGACGGAGCTGGACCTGAAGGTGATCGGTGCAATACCCATAATGCCTCCGGAGAAACCGATCTGCCTGATCGCGAGGAACAACCCCCCGCCGTTCCCCTGCGACGCCTGTGGGAATCAGGCGGAATTCAGCCTGTTTGACGATGAAGACGGTACCCTCCGTTTCTTCTGCCGCGAATGCCTCGTCTCGGCCGAACCCGATCCGGAGTGCACGGAGATCATCGAGAACTCCCCGAGAACCGGTATCTGCGGCTACGTTGAGGACCCTGATGCCGCGGTGTACTGGTATCCGCCGGGATGGAACGCGGAGGATCTCGCATCCCCGGAACTCGAAGAGATCCTGAAGAAACTCCCGGAGTTCGATCCGGACGACTGCATATATACTTTCGAAGACCCGCCCGGGGACGCAGAGGTGCAGGCCATGATGGATGCCGTCTGTGCGGATATCGGCCCGGAGATTGAGGCGTTCATCGCCGATGAGCGGGCCGCGCACGGGGAGTTCTACGGTGCGCTGGCGGGAGAGACCGTTATGGAGTTCTGCGTCTTCACGTACGGCCTTCGCGGAAAGACTATCCGGGAGTGGGATGCCCGGCTCGTACGCACGTGCCTGATCGAAGAGATGGCGCAGAACCCGATCTTCCCCGAGGAGTGGCTTGAGAACGCCGTCCCGATCCTCTGCCGGTTCCTCTCCTCCATGGAGGCGGCCGGCAGGCTGCAGAATGCCGCGGAACTGATCGCAGTACTCAAAGAGGCGGAACCCGCCTTCCGGGCCGCGGCCACGAGCCCGGAGAAGTATCGCGACCTTTCCGGTCGTATCTTCCAGCGGGCGCTCGACGCAGGGGTCGACCCGGAGGATGAGCGTGCCCTGATGAACTTCGTCCAGCGCGAAGTCGTAGTAATGGCCGGGATGGACCCGGACGATGCGGATCTCATCGAAAAAATCGAATATCTATTTAAGGACGACGGAATCGCCCCGAATTCCGGGGATCTGCGGGTCTCCGCGATCCTCTTCAGGTGCGAGGAATTCTGTGCCCGGCTTGAAGACGACACGATCCCGGGACGTTGCGGGGCCATCGTCGGCGACCTGGCCGCCCACCCGGCAGCACCGCTCTCGCGGGGGGACGAAGACCTCTGGAGTGCGGCCGTCGTCTATGCAGCATGCCGGGACGTGGGCCTGATCCGGCCGGGAAAGGGGGGGACCCCGTTGGCCCGGGAGATCGGTTCCTTCTTCGATCTCGAACCGTCATCGGTTCGGAACAAGGTGGCCGCGCTTAAAAAATATCTCACGGGTACGCCAGGAGCGGAAGACTGAGCCGTGCCGGGAGCACACGCGCAGGCGGGATGCGAACCGGCGTACGATTCCGGTTCCCGTCGATGGCAACCCCTTCGGGTGCGCCGGCGCTGTTGGAGGGCCGTCCCCGCGCGATTTTTGTCTGCATGATCCCGGGCGAGGGCCGGTTACAAAAATCCTTTCTCATCGAGGAGCCGGGCGATCAGCCGCACCTGTCCGGGATCGCCGACGGCCGTCTCCCATTCTTCCCGGATGGAGGAGAATGCATCGTCGCAGTAGTCGGGCGCTTCGTCGAGGAGCGCGGAACCCGAATCCTGCTCGAACCGTCGGATCCCGAGGAGAATGCCCGCGCAGAAGAGGCGCGACTCGTCGGCCATGCCGCGCCGGAGGTAGGCTGCCATCTCCTCCTTATAGGGCGCAACAATCTCGTCCATCATCTCCCATGCCCGCTCGGACGGATAGAGGTAGCCGCCGTCGTGGGTTCTGCCCGAAGTTTTCCAGACGTCCTCGATCTCGATGCCGGCGAGGTCGCCCGCGAGCGAGTCGGCGATCTCCTCGCTGCCGACGATCCGGAGGACGTCACGGGCAACGCCTTCCGCCCGTGACGCGAGGGTAGGGTCGTCGCGGATGAACTGTGCGAGGACATCCTGCGCCTGTTCGGCGCTGAGTGAGTCGAGGAGGGGAGTCACGGATGCGGTTTTCTTTCGTTTCGGCATACAGATCGGTACCCGCGGAGGACAGATAGCATTGCCGGAGCCGAAGCGGCGGGAGGGACGTGAGGTTTGCAACGCAACGAGCTTTCACCGGGACGGGCTGTTCCGGGGAGAGCGGCACCTGCAGTCTTATAATGACTGATGAGCAAGGGGTAAGCATGGTGCTCGAAGAGACGCTGGTGGTGTACGATCCGGACGAAGCCAGGAGGATTGCTGGCGAGCTCCGGAAAAAGGGGATACCGGTCCGCATCGTGCGCAAGGACATCCTGGTACGGTCGATCGACGTTATCGGCAGGATCCGGGACCTCAAAGCCGCAATCGAGGAGGGGATCGCGCAGATTGGGGAGGACGACGATGCCAGGCCGCGGCTCAAGAGAACTCTCGCCTCACTGGGAGAGGACGAAGAGGAGATTGCAACCTTCCTGCAGCAGCATCCTCCCGGCAAAGCAGTCACCCCGGTTATGCCGAAGAAAAACCTGCTCGAACTCTATCAAGCGTTCCGGACGGAGGGAGCCGGTGAGGAAGAGGTGAGTGGCGAGATCGCGAAGATCCTCAAGAGCCGCAGGATCTTCGCGCTTCTCGAACGAAACGGGCTGATCGAATGGACCAAAGACGAAGAAGCAATCCTGCACGGGCATGCCGATCCTGCAGATCTGGTTACCGCGCTTTCCGGGGAGATTATCGAAGAAATCGGACTCGAAACCCTGAAAAGACATGCCGTCAAGACCAGCATGACGATCATCTCCGAGCCTGATTACCGCCTGGAATTCAACCCGGAGGCGATCAGTATGATACAGATCGCGGATCTGGATGAACTCGTCAACGAGATGGAGATCGATCTCGACGCATATGATCTGTTCCGGGACAGCGTCTATGCAAAAAGAACGGTCGCCTCCAGGGTAATAGGTATTTTCGAAGGACGCGGAACAGTTCCGGCCGAGGAGATCTTTGCTGTCCTGCAGAGCGACGTCTTTGAAATACCGGGCAAGATCGAAGAAATCACCCTGGATCTCGACCTCGACTTCGTGAAAGGGCTGCTCGACGATATGCGGAGGATCGGGGTGATCCGCAGAAAAGGGGCGGGATACCGGTTGGCGTGACGCACCCGGGCACCTACAGGCATCCTTCCGACAGCCAAAACCGCCTCTCTCTCTCCACAGAATACATCCGAACCCATGCAAAATAAGTATCTACCAGAAGTAAGTCGCTGACATAGGGGTACAGAGTTAGTAGTCACCGGACTGCACCCCGCTCAAACCGTTCCTGCTCCCGCCGCTCCGCGGGGCGTCCTGCGTACCCGCACAACGGCGGGAGAACCTTCGCTCATCGCAACTTCGCCTCCATCTCCGCTATCCATCCCTTGACCCGGTCGATCGTGCTCTGAATGTCGGAAATCCGCTCGTTCTCCTCGTCAATCCATCCTTCTACGCGGTCGCGGTAGGAGTCAGACCATGCCGAGTCTCTCATCTCCTCCAACTTGGAGAGGTTCCTCTGTCTCCGGTCCAGAGCAGACTCGAGGCTATCGAGGCGATCCGTCAGGTTCGCAATGTTTTCTCTCGTCCGCTCCTCCCACGCTTCTTTCTTGGCTATCGCCTCCCGCCTTCTGGCCTGACGGGTCTCCCATGCGGCTTGCTTCTCGGCATGATACCGCTCGATCACCGCGCTCCTTGCACGTTTCCATTCGTCCCACGCTACATTCAGGGCCTCCGATGCTCTCGTCAGGGCTTCAAACGCCTCCTGTTTATCCCTGCCGGACATCCGGCCCTTGTTCCGGGAGAGGTAGGCCCATCCCTCTCCCATGGTCTTGCTGCACGCTATAAGTTCGAACTTCCGGTCGTCGAACGGGCCAAGTATCGCATCGAGGACCTGAGTGATGACGATCGAGAGTCCTCCGGTGATGAGCGCAAGAAACACATCGTCCGACTCCGATGACGGAGTCGCCCTCCGTGCAAGCGAAAGGATTTCCGATAAGTGAGAGTTCGATTCGCTCACTCTTGCTGTAAATTCTTCCTTTGCCCTCTCCTGGGACGCTTTTACCTCTGCAATGATTGTTTGAAAGCGATCCCATGCCGCCTGCCTCTCCCGGACGGTTGGAAACTTCGATCCTTTAAACGCCTGATTGATACTCTTTATCTCATTCCATACCTCTTTCCACGTTCTGTTGCGTCTTTCGGCCTCGCCGATCAAACGCTCCAGTGAGTCCAAGAGCCCTTTAATCTCCGATCCGTCGGTCATGGGTGCGCACTCTCATCTTCACATCAAACGGAAATCAGCGTGTCAGTATCTGGGTGGGAACGCTTCAAGCGAGGCTTGCGGCGAGAGAGACCCCTCTCTCACCCGCCCGCTCCAGCCAGGTACTCCCGCGAAAGCCGGGCGATATCCTCCAGGTCGCAGACCAGGTACCCGTCTTCTCTTAGATCTTCTTTGCCCTCTATGCTCTTTGCTACCAGGGCAAAACGTTCGTTCCTGCTCTCGTTTCGCCATCTCACCATGGAGGCCTTCTCCCGGAGTGCCGCAAGGATACCGCGGGCCTGGCGGCGGTTGAGAACGGACCACTTGCATTCGCAGAAGAGGGCATCCCCGGAGACCTCGTTCAGGCCTACGAGATCGATCTCCGTCTCCTTCTGCCACCATCGCCCCAGCCGCGAGTACGAGGAGCCAAACAGAATCCCCCTGCGAACGAGGTCGAGAGCGAGTTGCTCGAACATCTCTCCGCAATAGGGCGCGATCTCTTCCCTGATGGAGGCGAGCACCTCCCCGCTCTGTCCCGTCTCGGTCTCCGCCCTCCGGGGATACACGAAGCGGAACCAGAACCTGAGGTAGGGATCGGTCAGCCGGTAATGCCTTCTCCGGTAGCCGGCATGGGCGGTCACCGGAACCTCATCTCTGATCAGGTGCATACGCGAGAGGACGGCAAGGTACTTGGAGACCAACCCTTTATCAAGCCCGGTCCCCTGGCAGAGGGATGCGCTCGTGGTATACCCCGCGGCGAGAGCGCGGAGAATGGCCATGTAGTTCCCTGCTTCGCGGAACTCATACTGCATCAGGATCTCGGCTTCGGAGTACAGGTATGCACCTTTGCGGAGAATCTGCTCCTCCACGTTCTCCCAGAATGTTCGGTCGGGGCGAAACAGACGGAGATAGGCGGGAACTCCACCGATCGCGCACCATGTCATGACGAGTTCCTCCTCGTCGTAGGGGAGGAACCGGCGAAGGTAGGGGTAGGAGAGAGGCTCGAGCTGCCACTGCCCCGTCCTCCTGCCGTAGAGCGGGCTTGTGTACCCCAGCACCTCGGTCTCCATCGTGCTGACCGATGAACCCGATATCACGAGCATCACCGGCTCCCGGGAGAGCACCGTATCCCACACCTTCTGAAAGACGGAAGGCGTGGCCCGGTCGCGTGCGATGAGGTAGGGGAACTCGTCGATGACGATCACCACTTTCTCCCCCTGGGAAGGGGAAAAATTCCGGTGCCTGACCAGCGCCTTAATGACGGTCTCCCAGTCGGGATACCGACTCCGCTCGAAGTCCGGATCGTTCAGGTACTCCCCTGCGTAGTGGGAGAAATCCTGGACATTCCTTGCCGTCCCTTCTTCTGAGGCCAGGAAGTAAAAGCCCGGGACAGTCTGCAGGAATTGGGCAAGAAGCGTCGTCTTGCCCACGCGCCGCCTCCCATACAGGATCAGGCACTCCGGAACCGGGGAACGATATCGATCGGTGAGGAACTGCAGTTCACTTTCCCGGTCTACAAAAGAATGTTGAATCATAAGTATACTACTTTATAGTCAACAACAACTTAAGATAATCGGTAAGCGCCGGTAGCCGGACCGGAGATGGCCGCTGCGCAGACGGGCACCCCCTTTCCGGGTTGATGGTCGTAGCCGGGCAGGATGAGGACGAACTCCCCCGCTTTCGCGGCGACGATATCGGCGAGGTCGCTCCGCTGGAGGAGGGAGAGCACCTCCCCGGCGAGCACCTGGTAGTAGAACTCGGGGTAGCCGATGCCCGAGGGGCTGAGCGGGTGGTAGTGCCCTCTGGTCCTGACGTACTCCCCGGAAGAATGACGGTGATCTCGAACCGAGGTTCTGCTCACGAAGATACGCGCGATCCCCGGCAGTGAGGGCGAGGTCGCGGTACATGTAGTATAGGGGCATGCTCCCGGACTGGTCTGGGTCGGCGAGCACGCATCGCATATCGTCGAGGGTCCGGACGGAGGGTTCAGGGAGGGGGCCGGGCCAGTAACTGTTCATCAATCCATATTCTGCTATAACTGGTGATAATTTACGCGATGCGATCCTAACACCGTCATCACGAGGGGGGGCTTCAATGAAAATGGGAACTCTGAAGTAGGCCTGTTACCGGTGGAGCGGGCTTTTACGGTTCTGGAGGCGAAGTGCTGGAACTTCTAGGGAGATGCTCCCCTCGATGAACGTCACCCGGGGGTGATCGAGGAGGTGCTCGATGTTCACCCGCCGCCCGGTGGCGAGGTTGTCGATGATGACGACGTCGTGATTTTGTGCCAGGGTGTCTGCAAGGTTCGAGCCGATGAAGCCGGCCCCGCCGGTGACGATGTAGCGCATGAAGAGTTTACGTTGAGTGCCGGTTTAGGGCTTTCTGAATGGGGCTGGGAGACTGTCTGCCCTCTTGTATCAACGGCATGTCAACCCCTCGGGCAGCGGATTGTACAATTGAATCGGCACCTCCTCCGGCGCATTCAGGTACGAGAGGTCCTCCCTCTGCGACACCATCTCGTAGATCCCCCTCCCATGTCTGATACCCAGTTCAGGCACCTCCCCCGCGGGGATCGCCCTCACTGGAGGAACCGCCGGGTACCGCGGGTTCCGCACCCACCCGCCCTCCTCCGTCAGGTAGTACGCCCCGCCCTGCATCTGCTCGTAGAACGTGTATTCGCTTGCGAAGCCGGCCGAGACCAGGTTCGCCATCACGAGTTCCTCCTTGCCGGCGTTGACGGTCACGTGCCCGTAGCCGGGCGGGATGAGGACGAACTCCCCTGCCTTCGCGGTGACAACGACGATATTACCGAGATTGCTTCGCTGGAGAAGGTAGAGCGCCTCCCCTGCGAGCACCTGGTAGAGCTCGGGGTAACCGATGCCCGAGGGGCTGAGCGGGTGGTAGTGCCCTTTGGTCTTGACGTACTCCCCGCCCACGGTTCCCGGGGGGATGACGGTGATATCGAACCGGACGTTCTGCTCACGAAGATACGCACGGTCCCCGGCGGTGAGGGCGAGGTCGCGGTACATGTAGTACAGGGGTATGTCGCCGGACTGGTCCGGGTTCGCGAGCACGCAGCGCATATCGTCGAGGGTCCGGACGGAGGGCTCAGGGAGGGGGCCGGGCCAGTAACTGTTCATCGATCCATATTCTGCTGTGGCCGGTGATAATCTGCGCGATCTGATTCCGGTGTATTCCTTATTCTCTAGCTAATGCGCCACGATGCACTGCTGGTCTGCTGGATGGGTTTGAATGGAGACGCATATCGGGTAAATGCGGGGCGGGTGAACGATGGGTGGTGGTTCCTCCTCACTCCCCTGGCTCATCGCATCTATACCATGAGGCTGGTCCATGATGCTCCCTTTGAAAAAACGCCATTCGGGACGATCCTAGAGATGCCGATGGCGAGGTTATCGATGATGATGGCGAGACGGTATTGTTTCTGGGTGGTATGCAATGGCTTTAGATGGTAGATTTATATTCATTTTAGTTTCCAAAGGCTCTTCATTATGGGAAAAAATATATGCTGGAGGGACATTTCATTGTATGAGGTCGGAAAATGCCTGCTCTACGAAC
Source organism: Methanoculleus sp. 10 (assembly GCF_913757945.1). Lineage (NCBI taxonomy): Archaea > Methanobacteriati > Methanobacteriota > Methanomicrobia > Methanomicrobiales > Methanomicrobiaceae > Methanoculleus > Methanoculleus sp. 10. The sequence continues at coordinate 52,021 of NZ_CAJYDP010000006.1, forward strand.
CTACAGTGTCTTCATCAGTCATGCTTGGGACTATCATAAGCCATATTGTCGGATGGTAGAATTCTTAAATGATGCTCCAAATTTCTCTTGGCGCAATTACAGCGTCCCAAAAACCGATCCAAAGCCTGGCGTAAGTCTTGAAGATGAACTCAGAAACCAGATTCGTCCCACCCATGTAGTTATCGTTCTAGCAGGTATGTATGTCGCATACAGTGAATGGATCTTAACTGAAATTGAGATTGCCAACGCCATGAATAAACCCATCATCGGTGTGGAACCCTGGGGCAGCAAACGAGTCCCTGCAGCAGTGACTGAAGCAGCAAAAGAAACTGTTGGATGGAACACATCATCAATCGTAGCTGCCATCAGAAAGTGGGCGATATAAGGGGTAGAATAAATCCCCCAAATATTCGCTGAATAGTGCAAGGAGCACTAGGGTGGATATGCCCCTGTTTTTGATAGGCCATTATACTTGTATTCTTTAAAAATCTGGAGAATTGAGGCTCTTAACAGAATGCGCATATTAACTCCTTTAATGTTGCTATCCCCTTAATATCGTTGAGGAAAACCTTCAGAAGGTCAAAAAATGGCGCAAGTTCCACCAACTGAAACACAGGGTTCCAACACTTCCGGCAAACCATGCGAACTGGAAATGCTCTGGGCGTGGATGCGCCGCAACCCTGGGCTGTCCATCCTCGTGATCGGTCTCGGAACCCTCTTTCTCGGATGGTGGGGTTTTCTAGTCCAGTTTACTCTCGAACAGAATGGCGGTACCGCCCTCGATGCGCTCTACCTGGCGGTACAGCTCTTTGTCATCAACTCTGGATCGGAGTACCTCGACCCGGTCCCCCAGGTCGAGATCGCACGTTATCTGGCTGTTGTGATCATTGCTCTCTCGACCATCTTTATCTTCTATCGCACCCTCAATGAGCAAATTCGCTTGCTTTGCCTTAGAGGCCGCATCCTTATTATTCCCATCTGGCAGTACCTGTTTCCCTCCGTCGATACACCCGGAGGGCATGTCGTCATCTGCGGAGCCGGATTTCTTGGATCTGTGATGACGTGTCATTTTCAGAGGGAAGGTCGGAACGTCATTGTCCTTGAAATGGATAAGGAGTTGCCGGAGGTGAAGATCTGCCGCGAGGATGGAGCTTTGGTGCTTCATCAAGACGCCAGAAGTCCAGAGATACTGAGGAGCATCAGAGTGCAAGACGCCGCAATGGTCTTTGCCCTGACCGGTAGCGACAGCCTGAACGTCGACATTGCCTTGGCCTGTGCAGAGGTTGCCCGGGAACGACCGGCCTACCTCCCGCCACTTACGTGCCACATCCACATCGAGGACCAGAATCTCAGCTTCACCCTCCGCCAGCTGGAGTTTGAGTTGTCCGAGCACGATCAGGCTCATTTTGCGTTCTTCAACCTCTATCACGTTGCCGGTCGGAATGTGGCCACATGCGGGTTCCGCGATATCATGAAAACGTCGAAAGGCGCCCCGGTGATCCTCATCGTCGGCCTCGGTGATTTCGGAAAGAGTCTCCTGGTCAACCTTGTGAAGCGGTGGCGCGAGATACGACTTGAGAACAACAGCAAGATCACAGTTGTTGTCGTCGATGAAGAGGCAGAGTCCCGTGTTGCGTCTCTCCTGGCACACTTCCCAAGTCTAAACAAATACTGTGACCTCATGCCGTTTGTGATGAAAGTCCATTCCGCAGAGTTCCTCCAGGGTGACTTCCTGAAGGCGATATATCCCAGACCGTTGAACGGGGTTTATATCTGCCTTCGCGATGAGGGGGACGCCACCTCTGTTGCCATCACGCTCCACAACCTTCTCTGTAACCGATTCGGTTTGATGAGCGTTGATTGCACTGCTCCCCCGATCATCGTCCGAACCTTTGAGGAGCACGGAATGACCCGGGTGATCCGGGAACTGCGCAAGACCCTCGGCTGGAACATCTATGCCTTTCCCGTCCTGACAGACTTCTGTGAAAAGAAGGGGTATGGCAACGAGATCGCAGAGTTACTAGCCAAGGCTACGCACCAGAATTACCTTGAGCGGGAATATGGGAAAGGAATCACTGAGGAGGAGAACCCATCTGCTGTCTCGTGGGAGGGCTTGGCTGAGGACGTGAAGGATCAGAACCGGGCGCAGGCAAAATCACTAATCTGGAACCTTCGCAATTACGGCTACCGGGTCGTTCCGATGCGTTACTGGGACGAGCCGTATCTGAAGTTCGATAAGGATGACCCTATGATCGAGGCTCTTGCGATCCGGGAACATGACCGGTATGTGAAAATGAAGTCGGAGCAAGGGTACCGATGGGGACCTAAAAACGACAAGAAGAACAAGATCAACAGCACACTGGTTGACTGGGAGGCCCTACCGAACGATGAAAAGGAGAAAGATATTCAGACCATACTCGAATTGCCTGGTCGTCTTGCCCAGGTCTACTTCAAGCTTGAGTATTATCCTCTCGCAGAAAAACCGTCCACAAACGAGGATCAGGGCATCGGGTAGATCGCGAATCCGGAGTCCCCGAGAAGCTTTGGGATCCTGCGGACGGCGTTCCGGTCCTTTTCCTTCGCCGCCTCGTCAAGTTCATCCCATGGGATGAGATCGGGATGCACACGCTTCTCGTTATCACGCGGTGTGCCCACAACCCAGCCGTTCCGCTGCTTCTCTTCCACCCAGCGGTTATGCTCCATCTGCGCGAGCAACTCGATCTGCTCGTCGTTAAATGCCGTCACCGCCCGATCAGCGCTCATGGTCTTCGACACGATTCTGCAGTTTAACACCCACAGTTTCTGGCAGATGTCCCGCGCTTGATCACGATTAGACTCCCTGAAATCCTCTGGGAGAGCATCCCAGGGAACCGCCGTCGGTGGCAGGCGGCCGTTGAGGTCTGGCTTTACATGGGCCAGGTACTCCATGTGGATTGCACGGGCTAGCGGTTCGATAATCCGTTTGAAGGAGGTTTTGTCGATTTGATTTATCATTTCAAGATCCCGGTGACCATGGCAATCGGATATGCCCTCTTTTCCAATCTCTGTACTTTCTTGAGATTGTCCTTTCTCATCAAGAGTATTAACTTGATTCCTCAACGAATAGAGCCGCTGCAGGGCTGGTGTCTCTCTCAGCAGAAGAGTATTATGACAACTTTGGTAGACTAATATTCATGGGCGAGGATTCAAAAATTCAGTTAAAGCAGGCCGCAATATCCGGTAAAAATGTAATCTTCTCCAATATTCCCTTCTTCGGTACTATTCTCGATGAGGTCCTTTTTGAATATCGGAGTCGGGTAAAACAGGAGCGATTAAACCGGTTTGTCGAGGAGTTGGAGAAATACTTGAGATCAATGTGTTCTGGTGACATTGATCAAGAACACCTGAAGAGCGAGGAGTTTGGAGACATATTTGAGTCCATACTTCGCAGGGTCGTGCATACTGCATCCGAGGAGAAGATGCACCGGTTTAAGAAGATCCTGCTAAATGAAATGGCGCATACCTACACGTCTGATTTTAAAGAGACGTTCCTCGATATCGTCTCCCGTATCAATGAAGATCAGATCCTGATCCTTAACCACTTTCGGGAAGTTCAAGATCGTGAATCTGAAGGCAACTCTGATCAGAGAGTCGTTGATGGCGAAGGTGCCAAGGTCTCTCTCAAAAATAAAGCAAATCTCCTGGGGTTCGATGAGGCCGAGTACCTCTTTTATGTCCAGGATCTGATCTCAAAATCGCTGTTACTGGATAAAGCTATTGCACTGTTCGGTGGAGAGATAAAACCCTACACCAACTTGAGAATAACGCCCTTTGGTGAGGAATTTCTGAAATTCATCGAGGGCTCTCCTGATCAGTAGGTTGCCTTTGCTCCTCATTTTTCCCCGAGAGTATCCGCTGCAACCACTCGGCCCGGGTCGGTCCCATCAGGCGCGCGAAAAACCGCTTCTCCTCCTTTGATAAGTCGCATCTCAGTGCCGGCCTGAATTCAGATATGCCATCAGTGCTGAGTGGCAATCCACAGGATCGCCTCGTACCTCACCCGCCCCTCCTGATATCTTCCTCAATCTTGCGCTGCAGCTGGAGTGCTATCGGTGCCCCCTGTGCCGCGGTGACATCGACGACGTAGATAAACTTCTGTTGCAGGTCGGGGTCCTGCTTGATGACCAAGTGGTACGCCGCCCAGACATTGTGGAGTAACTCTGGGAGTGTATTCAGTCTGCACACCTGTTCTAGCATGGCTGAGGGATTCGATGACCCTCTGATACAACTATAGAGCCAGTTGATGCCGTGGCTAGGGATATACGAAAACCCAATCGTCCTCAGGAGATTGACGAGGTTCGGGAAACATTCGGGGTGCGAACCCACGGTCGAGCACCAACGTTCGATGATATCAGTTATCTCCTGGGGGGGTGACCAGTCCTTGACTGTGGCGGTCAAGATCCCCCTCCGATCTGAGAATATGAGAAGGCCGAGGATATTCTGGATGTCTTCCTTCAAACATCTGCTCGATGAGGTGCAGATCTCTGAAGAGAGGACGACATCCCCCACCCGATGCCAGACATCAACAAGCCTGCCTTCACATTCCGGCGTGAGGCCAACGAACAGAAGGCCCCAAAGGAGGTTTTCCATCAACCCCGGAGCCTTCTCCCAATTGCTGCAGATGGGGGCAAGGAGAGCCGGGTAAACCTCTGTTTCTGGCAACCGCAGAATGGCATTGGCGACGACAGGGAAGATCATCTGGTTCCATTCTATAAACACCATACTGTCGCTCTTGAACCCCTTTTTGCTGGATTTTATAGTGTTGTTTATGGTGAAGGCCAGAAGGCCGCTGAGGAGTGACACCAATCTTTCCCGAGGCTTAATCACTGAGATCCGTGCGTCTCCTGGAAGGCAGGAAAGGAGAGAGCACAGGAAATGGAGTTTAACATCACGCGAAGAGCAGTCACAGAGTGGCTTTTCAAAAGGCCTGTGCCGCCGTCCCCCGGCTCCAACGCTACCTCTGGAAAGCGCAATGGTTTCTTCAATACACTTCCAGACCGTTTTTTGGTCGGTTTCCCACAGGGAGGTAAGAGCCCAGAAGAGGTACCCCCGAACCTCATTATTTCTGTGGGTTATCAACCCAAACAGGGCTTTTTTGATCTCTCCATCGTCGGGATACTTCGTCAGGAGTATGGGCAGGGCCCGTGCCGCAGACCGGGCGTGACCATAGGGGTACTTCATGAATTCCTCCCCCACCCTGTGGGGGCCGGGTCGCCTTGCGGCGATGAGCAACTGCTCCCTGCACCAGGTGGTATGGCTGTTGCGCTGTACCCAATCCCACTGCTTGATGACGACCCCAGCGGCAAAGAGTGCAACGGCATCAGCCCGCCATTCGAGTCCATCCAGGCCCCCCTCCGCTGGCTGGACAGGATCATCGCTGGCACTCAGCTCCCGGGCGTACTCCATCGCGACCTCAATTGTAAATGTTGGACTGATCTCGTTCTTTTCCAACAATGCACTCGACCACTGGAGAAGTTTCACAAGTTGGTTCTGGCTCTCAATTTCTTCCCGTTCTCTAACTTGTTGCTCCCTGAGTTCGGCCGGCATAACAAACTCGATGCCGATCGTCCCTTCCGTCTCGTGCTCAATGGTCCGATAATTCTCGAGTTCAGCCTGTGCGGCCCAGATCTTGCAGGTTTCGATCCGTTCCTGAAGTAGACCTTTATTGCTCTTTTCCTCCTCGTAGTAGAGGGGTGGGTGCTCGGGGAACTTTCGCATCGCCGATTGAAGTCTTGACCGTGCCTCTGTGGAACCCATTACGAGAATCGGCAGGATTAGGTTTCGAAGGAAATTTTTACGGTGTTCTTGCCGTGCATCATCTTTTAAGAGCCTGTAGTCTGCCCGATCCTGACCCCTGGATAGATATTTTGAACTAATCTCAATATGCGTCTCCTCTTGCAAGTCCTGCACATACCGATGGGAATCCATCTCCAGGAATGCCGGGTTTTCGAGGAGCGGGACCAGTAACTCAGGGCAAGTCTTCCAGTGTGCAAGCCCCACGGATGCGCAGACCCCTACGATCGCAACAGAGCATGTATCGCGGAGAACGGTCTCAAAGAGTTCCTTAACATCCCGCCCCTCTTTTATCTCTTCTTGCATCTGGTATTCGAGAGCCATCAGGGCGCAGGTTAGGGCGGAAGGGGCAGCGCTTGAGAAACGGCACCAATAATATACACGACAATCTCCCCAGACGTTCTTTTCTCCGGACTCAAGACGGATCTTCTGGGGAAGAGGATGTCTTCTTTCCACCTGTTCTTCATGGATCTTCCAGAATCGGGTTGCGTGGTTGACTATATTGTGGATGAGTGCCAGCCCCTCATCTGGGTGTAACCTTAGAAGTGCGAGAAATGGCCCCTTAATTCGAGTTGGTGGATCCCATTCGGTCCATCGAATCCCGTAGTCACTGAGAATATGGTAGTGACCTCCATAGGGATCAGGTTTAATCTCACGACAGAGGATCTTGCTGATAATCTCCACTGCGGTCTTGGGAAGATCCCGGCAGAGAGGGAGCCATCCATAGGTGAGAATAACATCTCTGAGGTCTGCTCTTATTGGCTCATTCCACCTGACAAACTTGTCCACTTCGTCTGGCATGCAGTCAGACGCCCACAGGATGGCCTCGATGATGCTCTTCTTGGTTTCTTTGTCACACCGTTCCGAGGGAGGATTCTCCCATATCTTGAAGCAGAACTCTGCAACCTCTCTGCGAAGATCCTGTTTTCTTCGATCCTTCATCCAAATCTTGGCAATTTCCGAAAACTCGACCAGAACCTCACCCCGAATACTATCCGGGCGGAACAACAACCACTTGAGTGTCGGGGCCCATTGCTCATGGATAGGAACAGTGCACAGAGCCTCATACTTCTCAGCCTCTGCTGCTGGAAGATGTGAAAAGAGAGATGACAACACTGGATCGGGTTTTACGTGGGCAGTCCTCATCACCTTCAAAAACTTGCTGAGCAGATACCCGTTCCGTTCAAGCAGGTATGGTCCTATCTTAGGGAGGATCTCATCCTGGAGCGGCGAGGAGAGGGGTACCCCCAGTGCATCCTGGTACCATCGTGGCGAGAGAGACCCCTCCTGCTGCTCAAGGCTATCCAGCAGCTCCGCCCAGAACTCGGGGGCTCGTTCAACCTCAAGAAGATGGGAGGCATATAAGCGAAAGGGCCTGACCAGAGTCAGGGACTCATTACAGGAATTTAGAAACCCCGGAACATTCCTGTGGGATATCAGCATCTTTACAATGGTCCACTCACCGTATGCCTCATGAACAAAACGAATCTCTCCCTTCTCTCGTGTGATGATACGATCAGAGATCAGTCCTGCTATAGCCTCAGAATAGAGCGGATCGTCCTGGAGGTGCTCTCCGCTCAAGGTAGATTGCTGTGCGAGAGCAGCAACAAACCGAGCACGCTGGTCCGGAGTGCCTCTCCCATGTCTGGCCCCTTCAGCCAATCGCACAATCTCCTCCCAGAAGAGGTCTAAAAGCCAGGATTCGGTGAGCACCGACGGAGCCTCTTTTAGGGAGAGGCTGATCCCCGGGAGGGTGAGGATATCCAGGACCAGTGGCCTTGAGAGGATGTCATTTAGATGTCCCTCCGATGCCAAACTCCTCAACTTGGGAAACTGGTCGACCACTGTGGCAACCTCTTCCTCGGTAAGCGGCCCCACCTCGTAGAAACTGATAGTCCGGTCAGCCAAATTTTTCCGGAGTGATAAATGTTTCACTATCGTTTCAGCGCTCTCTTTTCTGACGGTAAATACAAGTTTCCAACAATATTCGCCCACTCCCCCGCGTTTTTTGTGCTCTTCATTGTAACGTTGAACTGCGAGAATGATATCGTTTAGAATGCGTTTCTTATCCTGATCGATGCCCGCCCAATCCAGACCGTCGATCAGGATACAGCGGAGTGGGGCGGTACCTATAGCCGAAAGTACCCTCTGGAAGTCGTTTTCCATATGGATACTATGGAGAAAATGCTCAAGCGAAGCTCCAAAGAACCGCTCGACAGCAAAGACAATTACTTCACCCTCCTGTCGCAATCGATCTGCAAGCCGCTTGAGTATAACGGTTTTCCCAACCATCGGTTCGCCTGAAATGACGACGACCTCGTGGTTTCTGATCTCTTCCTCTAACTGATCCAGCAGGTGTCCTCTCTGGAGATGAAGTGATTCTCCTATGGTGTCTTGGATGGAAGAAAGGACAGTATCTGAATGATTCCTTAAATGGAAAAGATCCTGGGAGAGGTCCTGTTCATCCCGAAGATAGATACCATGATCGAGAGCGATTCCTCTTATCTTCTCTTTGTCTATAGATCCCGCCCTCTTTGCAGAATCTGCCACCTCAGTTCTCAGGATCTTAAAGAGTGACAGCGCTTTCGTCGTATTTTCGTTTTTTATCAGGTCCCTCACCCGATTCCAGGATTGTACCGTGTCACGTGATCCTGCATGCTCAATGTCAAAGTAGAGAATTACAAGGCACCGCAAAAACCTCCAAAGTTCGGTCTCGGTTATGGGGCTGCCCTTTGCCTTTGTGAGGAGGTTTTTGAAGACATCAACATACTCTCGCTTCTTCTCGTGGATAAACCGCGGTGTCGATACCTTTCTGAAAAATTCATCCGAATCCTGGGAGGCCCTTGCCTGCTCCAGCACCGGCCGCAGATGCTCGTCTATAGCCTTCTGATAAACCCCTATCCCGATACCGATCCGGTCCGTCTCGGTGTTGAATTGCCATCCATAGGCTCCGGTGAATGCCTTCCAGCAGTCATCGACCACTCTGGCGAAGACATCGTTTGACTTAGCATCAGAAAATTTGAGGTCATGCTTTATCTGCACAGCAAGTCGCCGTTCTTTCTGCCCGTTGCTGCTGGTGACGACGATATCATCAAGCACACACCCCATCCACCTCTGCTGGAAGCTTACTCTCGTACAGGTGCCCCAATCAAGCCCCCGAGGAATATCCCCGGCTAGAAGGGTCACCAGATAGGAGACTCCAATCAGGTGCTCAAAAGCATCTCCACCACCGCCCGTGGAGAATGGATTGGCTACCTCTGGATCTCCGTGAACGCTGTTCATCTTATTATAACGGGCGATACGGATCCCGATAAACCTTGCTTGTTACACCCACATGAGCTGCAGATTATGCGCTACTACCGAGTTCTTGCTTGAGCCCAAAGTAATAGCCCTGAATCCAATCCGCATAATGAGAGATATGCTCACCCGTACGCTCAAATCGATCTAAATATTCTCTCGCGAGATCGTGTTTCCCTGCATTGTATGCATAACATGCAATTTGTATGAATGCAGGGATTTCAGCAGGATGACCTTGGATCTCCTGCAGTTCATCCATTGCCAGTTGAGTGTATTCCCACATTTTCTCATATTGCCTCTGCCCAAGAGCCTCGTCGCTCACATCCAGCCCCGCCTTAAGGGCTTCGATGAAATTCCCGTGCACGAGATGGATCTCTTTGATATCTTCAAGCATCCGGAGGACTTCTTCCTTATCGTAATCATCAGTGCCACACTTCTTTCCCCGTATGATGTCCCAGATCACCTGACACTTCTCAAATACGCAATACTCGGGAACTGTGCAGAGGTAGTCCTCCAGCGCAGGGACAAGATTGCGGATATTTTCACGGTTTTGGGCAAAAAAGTCCTCTTGGGATAAGGTCAACGATCCTCCTTCCTTCAACCGCTGGAGAACATGATGTATCTCCATGTAGCACCGGAACTGTTCCACTGCAGGTAAATTTGCGTATTCAGGATACTGATCTTCGATCTGGTAGAGAAAAGCGGGTGATAACACTCCCCCATTCCATCTCATCCTCAACTGCGATATGTCGCAGACAATCTGCTCCTTGCGAGATATGAGTGGGTAAATCCTCTCCCTTCCTTCATCCATTATTTCAAACAATTTGTTTCGATTGTTGAATTGTCTGTAGAATTCTACGAGATAGTTATAATACTCCAGCACATCGTGTGGATTGGTAAAATCAACCCTAGACTTATATTCTGAAATTAACTGCCGTACCTCATCTTGTCCAGACGACGAAGGAAGCGAATGAATGACATTTTGATATGCAGCGTGCAGCAAAGGTTTTCCCTTGAGATCCTTTGCCAATCTCAGTGCCTTACGATAATAATGCAGAGAATCCGTACTGTTCTTATTAATCCTCTGTATTCTCCCGTAATTGTTTAGTAAACGTTGATAATCAGCGTTTTTCAGTTGGTCTGAAGTAGCGGTAATGGCGTTGAGCAAAATCTCTGAAGACTTCGCAAGGTCACCTTCATGTTCAGCAGCTGACGCTCTAATAAGGGCGATTTGAGATAGATATTCATCTGAAGGGTTTGAAAGACGCTCAATGATCTGTAATGCCTTCTTGTGATCCCCCAGGCGTGTAAAAGACCCTGCCCGCAGCAGATCAAGACGAACTTTCTCATCTGCATTGAGTGTACCTACATCTATCCAACTCAGCACTTCTATCGATCGGCGAGCCTCATCCTTTGCAAATGCAACAGCTGCCTGCGTAAGGTAATACGAATATTTCTCAGTAGGATCCAAAAAGCACCACTTGTAACGGTAGAGGATCTGTTCTGCTTTCTCGGGTTCATTTGCCTTGATATGACCGGAAACGTCGTGGAGAATCGATGAACACGGCCATAAGAGTTTCCCACGAGAGGAATGGCCGAGTACTACAGCGAGAGCCACGAGCAATAATAGCATGAGACCCGATGTGGGCCATGTTAGAAGGCCTAGGGCCCATAGTGCCAGCGCAGTAATTGATAGCAGGCAAAATATGAGATATTTCAACCGATATTTGGGCAGAATTAGAGTTTTCCGTTGCGTTATTCCTACTGCTAGTAGTATACCGAGGTAGATCCATACTATCCGGAGGTAGTTCCCGGTTACGATAGCTTGCTCAAGTTCAATGACGTATTCAAGCATTTACATCTGACCTGATGTTTGCGACTACGGGGACAAACCATTCCTCTGAAGATACCCAGAGATCTAGGCATGTGAGTAACAATGAAATCGTTGGGGTTGCTGCACATTAAGTTATTTTATCAGTCCGGTTCTATTTTAACGCAACATGGATGCTCCTGAACTGTTTAACTCAGTTGAAACTGGTGTTCTATGAGTCTAAACGATGAATATGACACAAATCCCCTATCAGATCTCGACACAGTCGATCTTTTGTTCGGCGATCTGATCCGGGTATCAAGAGATGGTGAATGTTTTGTCGCAGTTGATCATCTCACCCATATAGCAGAAGTGGGCTCGACAGAGGCCGAGGCAGTTAATAATCTAAGACAGGCGATCAGGGAACATATCAATGTCGTCAAAAATACTCTCGAACAGATGAGAGATTTTGATCGAGCATTTCGGGAAGACGCAGGGGATCATTGATAAAGATGTCTTCTGATCTGCCTCATAACCTGCCCATTCAGAATGTACTCTCTCTATTGGGAGAATTTGATTATTCTGAGGTGCCTAAAAGTGACCGCTATATTCACCTCTGGCGTTTCGATGACCGCACAGTGATCACGATTCCAAACAGAGCCAGGGTCCATAGAGCGGTCCTACGATCTGCTCTCATTCAGGGTAGAATCCTTGAGAAAGAGTTCACTGAGAGGTTAAAAGGAGCGATATCCGTCTCGGGCAAAGAATCAATCATCGCCCATGTGGACATCCTCGGATTTAAATCGCTACTAGATGAGGCTAAAGAAAGCGAATTGCGATTTGATGAGCTGCTCAACCACTATCATAAGGCCTTGAGATCTGCATTTTCCAGGATCAAATCGGTGACAGAGATGAGGCACAAGTACGATTGGAAGAGGATCTCTCACGTGCGCGTATATACCGATAATTTACTGTTTGTCTCTGAACTGGGGTGGCAAACTGGCGGTGAATCGGAATTTGGGCGAACAATCGATGAGATAGCGATGTACCAGTTGGAACTGGCCATAGAGGGGTTCTTCACCCGAGGAGGAGCTGTCATCGAGAGAGCTTACTGTGATGAAGTGACTGTTTTCAGTCCCGCTCTCATGGATGCAGCGGGTATTGAAAAAAGAGCTCTCTTTCCCCGTATTATTCTTGAGGATTCTGCTAGAGAGAAGCTCAGAAGGTACCTGGAATGGTATAACAACCCGGCATTTTGTCACTTTAATGATATGGTCGTCATCGATCCTGACGGCACATGGTTTATCAACTATTTGTACGTCCTCAGGTGGTTCAGTGATGATATGATGGACTGGACGGAATACTGTGAAGAAGAAATCCCTGCGTATGGTGGACCTTACCATCCCGAAGCACTCTGTCAACTCCATCAGCATAGAGATCATATCAAGAAACGGTTGGCGGAGTTTAAGGACAATCCTGCGATCTTTCGAAAGTATCTCTGGTTGGCCTGTTACCACAACTGGTTCTGTTCTACGTATTTCTCGGAGGATGGCGATGTTAGGATTCCGGATGTCGGAACTGAACTCATGTTCACAGGTTGTCTGGTGGCAAAATCTCGAATAAACCACAATGATAGGTAATAGGGGGGTTTTCCTCCCCGGTAGATAGTGGAACAAAGTGGCGATGCACCTCACCCTGAACACCGATGGCCGCCAAACTCCAGAGTCTCAGGTCTCCCCAATCTCCCTGATCACCGGCTCCGCTTCCCGAAACATCTCATCAACGAAGCTGACCGCCTCTTTTGCTTCATCAAGGGTGATATGAGGCTTGAGTTCAGTGATCCGCCGTGCCCTGGCCTCGCACCCCCGGCCCGGTGCCTCGTTTGTCACGTAGAGGGCCGTGGAGATCTTCTCGAGGTCTTTCACCCCGCGCGTCCCGAACTTCCCGGCAACGAAGGATATCGCAGGCCGGTATCTCGCGAGCGCCCGGGGCACCCTTGCCTTTAACCCGGCACTCACGTTCGTTGTCTTGAGGGCATTCCCGTACGGCTCGGGCTTGATCTCCCATTCCAGAAGAGCATCGGCCCGCATCGATGCCAGCTCATCTGAGAGGTCGAAGGAGAAAGGGCCGTGCTTGTACAGCACATAGGGAAACCCAAGGGGTATACCCATCATCGCTTCGAGGAAGTAGGTGGCCTTCTGGATATGTGTCTCCCCGCACCAGCTCCCGTAGCTCGTGAGCTCATCGATGAGCTCAACTAGCAGTCCGTCTCTCTGTATCTGCTTCATGTCATATCCTCCGGTTCTGATCCAGACTCGATAATGTTTTCGCGGTTCTCGTTCAGCCATACCCTTCCGGCATCGAGCAACTCCGGGTGGATGTACACCGTATCCACCGCAACTTCGGGAATATGCCGAAGCACATCCGATTTCAGGAGGGAGGATACGATCCTCTCATCCAGTTCGAGAACGGGGAACGCCACCTGACTCGCAGATACCTTCGGCCTATCGTGGCGTACGTTTTCTTCTCCAAACACTTCACACGCGACCGTATAGATTGCCAGCCCCGCCTCCCTGCACTTCAGGACATCGTCCGGGTTTCTCGTATAAAGCACCCGGTAATGGTTTCGCATCACGATCCTCTCTGCAGCATCATGGCCCGGGAGATCTGGATCCCTGCTGGCTCTCCATATGCCGGCCATCACCTCGTTATCGGTGAGGTTGAGCAGCCCTGTGACATCACCAGGGAACCGACCCCCGAGAAGCCATGCCTGAAGATACTCCTTCAGGTGTATATCATAGATCCGCCGCACGGGGTGAAAGTATAGCTGACTGAACATGAAGTATCGTGCCAGCAGGAGTGCCTCTGCCGATTGAAGACCCCCGGACTCCACGCCAAGGGCAGGTTCCTTTGATCCGCCCTCATAGGTTTTAGGAAGGATCCGAAGGGTCTCTATCAGGCGATAGTGATCGAACCTACCGTATGCGACCCCGGTATGGTGTGAGTCCCGCAGGAGATAGTCCATTCGATCGGCACCGAACGCATCTCCCGTGATGATCTCTGAGAGTATCGCTTCAGTATTGGAAAAAGTCTTCTTTTTAGGGTGATTTCGACCCAGCGCGAGTTTTGCCACATCTTCGCTCTGGATCTTCAACTTTACCCAGATCTTCTCCATCTCGTCGCTCTCGATGAGTCGGAGGGTCATCGCCTCATGGTTGCAGTCCCCGGGAAAGAGGTCTTCTGAAGCATGGGAGAAAGGGGCATGACCGATGTCATGGATGAGAGCCGCCATTCTCAGGACACGTCGATAGTACATCCCATCGTACTCACCACGGTCGATCCCCAGGATCTCGGTCTCTCCGCTCTCCAGCACGGCGTTATAGATCCGTGTGGCCAGTTCCATGACACCAAGCGAGTGCTCAAACCGCCTGTGGGTTGCTCCCGGATAAACCAGGCTGGTCAACGCAAGTTGGTGGATATGGCGGAGGCGCTGGACCGGCGCTGAGTTCAAGACCTCTCTCTCGCTAGAGTTCATATGGATGAACGCGTAGATCGGATCCCTGATCTCGTGGTTGTTCTTCTTTGCCGTTCCCCTCACCTTCTTCTCAAGCGATCCCCGTCTCCAAAAAACGAAACCTGAATATTAACTTTCCTTAAGGTATGTGTGGAGAATCGATTGGGATATATCTTTTGATACGCGTTTAACATGCCAGATCGCCCCTACGGCGATATATGGCAGACTTCTTCTCAGAAGAGAGGGTCTTGGGGTCCTGGGCGGGTCATACCCGGGATTCTGGAGATCACCCGCACGCCTGAGCACCCGCACAATCACCGCCACCGCCCGCCGACAACCCCGCCGGCCCCGGCGCTCATCGTCGAAAGCCGCCGCTCCTCCCCGGCCTTCTCCGCCCGCCAGCCCTCCAGCGCCCGGATCCGGCCCTCGAACTCCTCATCCTGCGCCTCCATCTGCCGCAACATCCGGCAAATCCACTTCACATCCCGGTTCGTCTCGTAGACGAGCTCCCGGGTGGTCTTCTCCTCGGCCATCCTGGTAACCCTCCCGAAGGACAGTGGGACAGAGAACCCAAAAAGGCTGACCGTAACGATTATATTTCAGAATCTGAGCCCAATTCAGCGTCCTCGATAAAGTCAGGCTAATCCCCTCCCGGGTATACCCTATAATCGTCTGTCATATTCCCGGGAAGCCTGGCAGGCAGGAACTACCAACCATGGCAGATTTCGTGCAGACTACCGTCAACAAAACGGCGCTCCGGGACCTTGCCGTCCCGATCGCCGATGTAGAGTCGTTTGACACCATCATCCAGGCCGTCATCACCGACAACCCCTTCGGGTGCGTCGGGTATACGACCAGGGCCGGCGAGACCATCGCCCCCATCATCAAGAACCGCGAGCACTACACCGCGAAGGTGAACTTCGTCGACGGCGAGGGGAAGAAGGTCGGAACCGTCTCGCTCCAGTCCCCGACGATCGCCGCCTTCAACGCGAACGCGGCGGAAGTCCTCGCCAACACCGCCCTCGCAACCGCGATGGGCGGCGTGGCCGAGCGCAACTTCGCCGGCGAGACCTACTACGCCCAGCTCAGGTGCCACGACCCGTCCGGTGACGACTACTACGTCACCTTCACCAGGAAGACCGTCCGGATCTCGTCCTACCAGGACGACGCCATCCGCGACGCGGTCGAGACCTGGGCCGACGCCGCGCCCGCACTGGCGTGAGAGGGGAGACCCCCCCTTCACGTTCAACCCCCGCACGGCTCCTTGTTATCTACTACCTCTTCTCCAGTCTCTCCTATGACGCACTCGCCTCTCCTCCGCAGCGACCGGACTTTTTTCAGAGATCCTGACGTCTTCGAACTCATGTTCGTCCCCGACCACCTCCACCACCGCGACACCCTGGTCAGGGAACTCCTTGAGAAGGTTCCTGGTGACAACGGGCTGAAGGATGCGACTGTCGGAACGTGCAGCGAACGAACAATCTGGAGTTTAAATGTGCTGATGTCTCATTGGGGCAGGGACTCCCCTGAGCAGTTCAAAGACACTATGTTTATGTTTGTCAATCCATATACTGGAGTAACAAAAAACAACCTTTATCGTCAGGGTTCAAAATAACGGTAAATGACATGCCACGAGAGGGAGAAGCAATATGAAGAGTATATTCGATGTATTTAATGAGGGATTCGAGGAGATCACCCGGATGGTCGGACAGGGGAATTATAAAGGTTCTTTTGTTTACTCTTCAAACCTCACCCTGTTCTCAACACTGCTGGATTATGAGGACGGAATTCTCATCAGTGAACTACTGGAGGGGGTGTTTTCACAGGTCGGTCCTTTTGCAGAAGAACTGAATCCGGAGGAGATCGGATCGATAAATGAGCAACTGGCCGCGCAGATGAAGATCATCGCCGGTTCGTATCGTGCTGAGGATAAGAATATCCTCTACCAGGCTCTGCGCGATCTCCGTTCTATCGCCACGAAATTCCAGATCAAATGCATGAGATCCAGGCCAATAAAGGTGCAGCGACAGACGAGACTGAACATCGGGGATAAATTTTATTAGAAGGTTTAACGATGGTAATCCTTCAACCGGGAAAGAGATGGGATGCCCGGGATCAGTGCGAGAGCAGAAGACCCACTTCTGGTACCGCGAGCGGGCAAACCCCGGAGGAAACCTGGGATACGAGGGAGATGTCGGTTCGATACCCTCTGGACGAGATCGTTGCCGAGGTAACGCGGAGATGGATGAGTACCGTCGAGCCCAGGCCATGGCATATCAACCGTTCTATTGACAATGCCCCTCTTCCGGTGAGTGAGCTCAGCCGGGAGATAGAAGAATTGCGCAAGGATATTCTGGACCTCAGAGAGTCTAACGCTGCTCTGCAAGCAAGGATCTCGGCCCTGGAAAGGAAGTTAACCAGAGAGCCGGCTGCCGATGATCTGTGGGAGATCAGTGATGATAATCTGGCAACCCTCGAAGAACTACTAGGTATCCCAACACCTATAAGCGGGCTCCCGGAAGAGGACCCTTTTGGTGCTTTAAAGGGCCTGCTGAGTGAATATTCTGACGAGACAGTTGATTCTGTTGAACTGGTCGATGCTGTACGAGGGAAGTGATGGAAACGAGGCGGGTGTACTTCGATAGCTCCATATGGGTCTCTCATATTCTCCAGGAGAAGCGGAATAATAGGGCGCAAACAGTCCAACAACTGCTCGATCAGATTAAAGAGGACGAGGAGGTAATCCTTGTCTCCCATCTCGTCCTGCTGGAAGTGCTTGAAGTCATCCGAAAACGGGTTACTGAAAAAGAGCCGTATTCGGAACTTAATGACGAGAAAAAGAAGGAAATTATGGCTAAGATCCAGGAAAAGACGAATGTATTTCTTAAAAGCCTTTCTCAGCTCATAAAAGAGCATAAAGTTGCACTGATAGACTCTCAGGAACCCGTAGACAAGTGGTTTAAGAGGACCTACTCAATATACATATCCTCTTCCGGGGATATTTCCGCTCGTAATTACTCCCCCGACCGTAGAGGAAATCCTGCTCTAAGATACCAGGGTGTTGGGCACTATGATATCCAGCATGCCCTCACCGCCAAAGAATTCTCTGCGAGAGCCCTGTATACATTTGATCAGGGGTTTTCCAGGCTGGATAACGATCGGGCGTTCGAAGGAGTGAGATTTTTAATCTATCAGTAGTAACTCCCCCTCAACAGCATGATTATCCCGGAAGGTGCAGATGGTATCGCCCCAAAACAGTATGAGATACATGCGCTCAGGGGGTTTTTCCCATGCAATGACTGAGGTCAGAATGGAGGGACGGCTGTTACCCGGACGTCGCCATGCAGGGAAGAGCGACTGACGGGAGCGGGTGTGAGGGTTCGTTAGAACGACGTCCTGAAGGGACAGAGTTCGAGAGGCCTAGAGGTCTTTGAGGGGCGACTGTTCGTAACACACGAGTTCGAGAAGACCGAAGGTCTTCGAGGGACGACCATTCGTAGCATGTGAGTTCGAGAAGACCGAAGGTCTTGGAGGGACAAGTGTAGCGAGCATAAGAAACTTAGAGAGTTTCGAGGCGTGAGCGAGCGTGAGCACCGCATGAATGCGAGAAGCTGAGTCTGAGCGGGTCAAAGGGTCTTGAGGCTCTCCTCCTTTTGGCAAAGATCTTTTGAAGTTCCTTCGAAGATAATGGCAACCTCCTGCCGTCCCACAAGTAAAATCGCAGGTCAAAAATTAGGGTATTATTCCCGCAACGCGTGCCGGTTTTTGTCGCCCCGCCCGATCCCGCGGTAGGCAAAACCCACACCGATCCATGCATCCGGGTCCACGACGTTGCGCCCATCCACGATCGCCGGCTGCTCACACCCGCACAACCGCCGGACCTCGGAGGGCACCAGCCCCCGGTACTCCTTGTGCCCGGCAAAGACCACCACGGCGTCCGCACCCGAAAGCACCCCATCGAGGTCCCGCGAGATCCCCGGCGGCGCGTCCGGCGACGTCATTGGATCCACCCAGGGGTCGTGCACCCTCACCTCCGCCCCGGCAGCGAGCGCCGCGTCACGGAACGGCTCCGCCGGGGTGTTCCGGGCGTCGTCGGAGTCGTTGATGAATGCCCAGCCGAGGAGCGCGATCGTCGAATCCTTCAACGTCTTCCCCGTCTGTGCCAGCGCCGACTCGGTCAAATGCAGCATGTGCTCGGGCATGAAGTCGTTGATCCCGCGGGCCAGGGTGTAGAGCGACTCCCGGCCGGGAGGGTAGTCGAGATCGCCCCCGAGCACCTGCACCCCCCGCTCCAGATGATACGTATCTTTGGTCAGGCAGTGGCCGCCGACCCCGGCACCCGGCCAGAGGATCGCCCGGGTGATCCCCTCGCCCTCGAGCGACGCCACCCCGGCCCGGACGTCGTAGACGTTGATCCCCATCGCCTCGCAGTAGAGGGCGAGCTGGTTGACGGCCGCGATCTGGAGGTCGCGGAAGGTGTTCTCGGCGGTCTTCGTCACCTCGGCCGCGGTCGCGGTCATCGGGATGACCTCCCCGGTCGTCAGGACCGGGGCATAGAGCTCCACGGCACGTGCCGTGGAGAGATCGTCGATCCCGCCGACGATCCGGTCGTGCTCCCGGATGTTCTTGAGCAGCCGCCCGACCATCACCCGCTCGGGGGCGTGCGCCAGTCCAAAATCCTTCCCGGCGACGAGCCCGGACTCCGCCTCGAGGATCTCGCGGGCCATCCCGGCGGTCGTGCCGGGGGTGATCGTCGACTCGAGGACGACGAGCGTCCCCGGCGTCAGGTGCCGCCCGACGTTCCGGAGCCCCTCGATCAGGGGAGTGAAGTCAGGGAGAAGATCCTTCTTGTCGAGGAACGGCGTCTGGATCGCGAGGGTCACGGCATCGCACTCCGCGACCTTCGCGAAGTCCGATGTGCAGGAGAACTTCCCCGCACCGACGACCTTTCCGAGCAGTTCCTCAAGCCCGGGCTCCTCGCCCTTGAGCGGCGACTCGCCGCGGTTCAGCATGGTGATCTTGTAGCCCGACGAGGGGGAGTTTCGCTGGAAGCCGTAGACGTGCTCGATATGCGGCACATCCGCAAAGAGCGCTGCCGCCGGGATGCCGACGTAGCCCATCCCAAAGACGCCGACCTTCCGGATCGGGCCGCGTTTCTGGATAAGTGTTGCGAGGTTCTCTGTCATTGTCTGCATCCTAATTTGTATTCAGGGTTCATATTCTGCGATGATCGCGGCTATCCGCTCCGCTGCATGCCCGTCGCCGAACCGGGCGGAGTGCCGCCGGCGCGCGTCGCCGGCCCTCTCTGCCTCCGCGACGATCCGGTTTGTATCCGCGCCGGTAAGGATGTTCCAGCCGTCCTCGACCGTTTCGACCCACTCGGTGTTCTCCCGCAGGGTCACGCACGGCACCTCGAGGATGTAGGCCTCCTTCTGGACGCCGCCGGAGTCGGTCAGGACCGCCCGGGCGCCGGAGAGAAGGGCGAGCATGTCGAAGTAAGGGAACGGTTCAACAATTCTGACGTTTGCCGCGGGCGCGATCCCGTACTCGGCAAACTTCTTCCTCGTCCGGGGATGGACCGGGAAGATCACCGGGGCATCGAGGCGCGAAAACGCCTCCATGATCGCGCGAAGCGCGGCCGGATCGTCGGTGTTGCTCGCCCGGTGGACCGTGGCGAGGAAATACCCCTTCGGCGAGAGGCCGAAGTCCGCGAGGGCGGTGGAGCGCTCCCTGGCGAGGGGAAGGTTCTCTCGGAGCGCGTCGACCATCACGTCCCCGGGGAGGTGGACGCCTGCGGTGACCCCCTCGGCCGCGAGGTTTCTGACGGCCGTCGCCGTCGGGCAGAAGAGAATATCCGAACAATGGTCCGTCAGGACCCGGTTCACCTCCTCGGGCATCCTGCGATCGAAACTCCGGAGCCCCGCCTCGACGTGCGCCACCGGCACGTGCATCTTCGCCGCAGCGAGCGCTCCCGCGAGGGTCGAGTTCGTGTCCCCGTAGACGAGCACGATCTCCGGCTCCTCCTTCGCGATCACCTCCTCGATCGCGGCGAGCATCCGGCCGGTCTGGACCCCGTGGCTCCCCGACCCGATCTCAAGGTGGTAGTCGGGCGCCGGGATCCCGAGGTCCCGGAAGAAGACCTCCGAGAGGAGGTAGTCGTAGTGCTGGCCGGTGTGGACGAGGATCTCCTCGTGGACCTTCCGGAGCTCCCGGGAGACCGGGGCGCACTTGACGAACTGGGGCCGGGCCCCGACGACCGAGAGGATCTTCATGCCGCAAGGCTCCGGGAGATCGCCTCGCAGACCCGGACGTTCGAGAGCCCCTGCTCCGGCGTGACCGTGAAGGGCTTGCCGTCGCGGGCGGCCCGCAGGAACGTCGCCAGTTCGATCTTGAGGGGCTCAACCTTGTTCACCAGGAGCTTCTCGATGATGTTCTCCTGGCGGTAGAGGCCGTTCTCCTGCCCGTAGGTCTCGGGCTTTTTGTAGACGAAGACCTCCTGGGTCATGAAGTCGCCCTCGATCGTCCGGTCCTCCTCCTCGATGTAGACCGACCGGACCTTCTTTGAGGACTTCCGGGAGGCCGAGAGGTAAACCGGCGTCCGCCCGAAGGCCGCGAGGGCCGCGGCGACGTCCCCGGTCCCGCTCGCGTGGACGGTGTATTCCCGCCCCGGGAAGAGGACGTTGAACGCGACGTCGATGTCGTGGAATCATCAGGTCCTCGACGACGGAGGACCCGCTCACCCTCGATGAGGCCGGGTTGTGCCGGTGGAAGGCGACGTAGAGGGGGTCCCGCACGACCCGCGCAACCTCGGTGACGACCGGGTTGAACCGCTCGATGTGCCCGACGCCGACCGTCAGCCCGTCGGGGATCTGCCCGATCAACTGCTCGCACTCGCGCACGGTGAGGCAGAGGGGCTTCTCGATGAGGGTGTGCACCCCGGCGGCGATGACCTCTCCCGCGGTCTTGAAGTGGTAGGGGGTCGGTACACAGGCCGAGACGCAGTCGGCCTTCCGGAGGAGTTCCTCCATCGAGCGGCAGACCTCCGCCCCGGTGGCGGCGGCGACCTCCTCGGCGGCCTTCGTGTTCAGGTCGTAGACGTAGGTCGTCCCGACCTCTTTGAGTTCGGAGTAGACCCGGACATGGTTCCTGCCCATGACGCCGGTGCCGATAACGCCCGCGTCCATCTAGATCACCCCGTTGATGGTATCGCAGACGTAGGCCCGGGCCTCGTCGGTGACGTTCGGGTGGACCGGGATCGAGAGGACCGAGGCCGCGAGCGATTCCGCGACCGGGCAGGCAGCGGCCCCGGCGTAGTAGGGCTGCCGGGAGAGGGCGACGGGGTAGTGGACGGCGCAGCCGATCCCGCGCTCGCGGAGGTAGGCCATGAACTCGTCCCGCGACAGGGGGAATGCGTCGGTGACCCGCAGGGAGTACTGGTGCCAGACGTGGGTCCGGCCGGGCGCGACCGAGGGGAGCACCAGCCCCGGCGCCGTGATATGGGTATTATAGTAAGCAGCGTTCTCCTGCCGGCGGCGGTTGAAGCCGTCGAGTTTTCCAAGCTGCACCCTCCCGATCGCGGCGTTGATATCGGTCATGCGGTAGTTGTAACCGAGCTCGGTATGCAGGTACTTCTCGCTCTGGCCGTGGTTGATGATCCGGCGCAACCGCGCATCATACTCGTCCGATGCCGTCGTCACCATCCCCCCTCCCCGGTCGCCAGGTTCTTTGTCGCGTAGAAGGAGAAGCAGGCGAGGTCGCCGAGCGCCCCGCCCGCTTCCCGCGGTACTCCGCCCGTGGGCCTGGGCGGCGTCCTCGATGAAGACGAGACCCTTCTCGTCGCAGATATCCCGGACCGCCCCGGCGTCGCAGGGCTGGCCGTAGAGGTGGACGCCGATCACGGCCTTCGTCTTCGGGGTGACCTTTGCGAGGACGTCGGCCGGGTCGATCGTGGCGGTCGCCGGATCGACGTCGGCAAAGACCGGACGGGCACCGCACATCGAGACGCTTGACGCGGTCGCAAAGAACGTGAATGCCGGGACGATCACCTCGTCACCGGGCTTTACCCCGGCGGCGAGCAGTGCCGCATGGAGGGCAGTGGTCCCGTTCGAGACGGCAACGGCATGGGGAACACCGCAGTAGGCGGCGAACTCATCTTCAAAGGCGGCGGTGACCGGACCCTGGGCGATCATGCCGGAGGCGAGGACGGCGAGAACAGCATCGTTCTCCTCGTTCCGAGGGACGGTTGGGCGATAGGGATGTGCATGGAATTTCCAACTCCGGAAGCAGATGTCATGTTTCTTTCGCTTATGTTAATATAGGAGTTTGCATTTTTGATGGAAAAGTTATGTAGAAATCCTTAACGCTCCCTGGAATGGAGTGGGGATGGAGAGCGTATATGGGCAGCGGTCTGGCGGGTACTTAGGTTCCGGGGTGATGCCCGGTGTTCTTCACCTCCGGTGGGTGGTGGAGGACGGACGTGAACCCGAACGTTTCACGATCCCGGAAGAGGGGTGTCGCCGTAGACAGAGGCGGCGACGACGGCCGGCACCCCACAGTATTTCGCCGCCACAAGGACGCTCACGGTGCCGGTCACGTTCGCCTCGTTCGAGGCGAGGGGGTCCTTCACCGACCGGGGCACGGAGGGGATGGCCGCCTGGTGGAAGATGCCGGCCGCGCCGGGGAAGGTCTCCATGAGGAGGTCGAGGTCGGTGATGCTCCCCTCGATGAACGTCACCCTTGGGTGGTCGAGGAGGTGCTCGATCTTCTCCCGCCGGCCGGTCACGAGGTTGTCGATGATGACGACGTCGTGGTTTTGTGCTAAGGTGTCTGCAAGGTTTGAGCCAGGCCGGCCCCGCCGGTGACGATGTAGCGCATGAAGAGGTTATGTTGAGTGCCGGTTTAGCGCTTTCTGAATGGGGCGGGACCGGAAATCCTCCCGCAATCATGGTTGCACCTTTGCACCAGGTTTGCACCGGAATTTCGGGAAAAGTGCAAACAAAGATGCCGGCAGGGACGGTGAGGATTGTTCTATTGGGGGGAGATAGAGAGAGATAGGTACTGATCAGAGTAGTCATTTACACCATTTACACCAAGAACGGAGAGCCTCCCTGCAGGGGCGGGTGACCCGGGCGGGGGTGCCTGTGAAATCCACGCTGGTGCAAACATCACGGGGATACCCGAGTATCTCCACCAGATCGGCGAATAGGGCGCAATACGGGGTTTTGTATGGTGCAAATCAGGGTGCAAATGAGGTGCAAACGAGTGTAAAAGTGGGAAACCGGTCAACCCCGGCGGCCAGGATCGACCTCGGGTGATGGAACCTCTGCAGAACGCGAAGAGCGATCTACCCCCACGCCTGAGCACCCGCACAATCACCGCCACCACCCCGCCGGCCCGCGAGCGCTGACCGTCGAGAGCCGCCGCTCTCGCACCTTGCGGTGCTCAAGCTCCTGCCGGGACGGCAGTCGCACTCACGAACCCTCGCGTCCTGCGCCTCCATTCGCTGGAGCGCCCGGCAGGACTTTAACGCCGCCGCCCGGCTCTCCGGCGCGATCAACCAGGAGACCGGGAGCCAGGAGTCGAAGATGACCAGGAACGAAACTGCGGGGCTTGCCACCATCGCCCGCATGGGCTGGGAGACCTTCACCGTCCGGATGCTGCAGCAGGCGACCGGGCTGTCATACCACCAGGTCCGGCGGATCCTGCAGGGTTACGCCCGGCTGGTCCGGGAGTGGAACGGGTGGGAGGGTGCGGTGAGCGGAGCGTTCTCCCGGGTGACAACCGCTACGGGAATGCCCCCAGGAGCAGATGCTTCCGGGCCCGGCCTTTCGTATTCCCCTCCCCGGTCTCCGGCAAAACCACCGTACCTGCGCCGGAAAGAACTCCCCAAGGTCCCGTGGCAACCCCGACCCCCGTGGCGAGGGCCGCCTCACGGGACAGACCCGCCCGGCGTGTTCCGGGCGATCTTTGCGCCTCTAAATCCCTTTCCCGGCCTTGGGCGAGCGCCGACCCTGTCGGGTGATGCCTACGCCCAGACAGTCGTTGATGCCGCAGTTGAGTGTGCACCTCACATGAACCAATGTCGTTCTGGCTATCCAGCGAAGAGAAGCATATACACCCAGGCACGATAACGAAAGAACCTTTTATCTTCCCGGCTCTCATAGTGATCTCATGGAGTAGTCCTATGCCGGTAGAGGTCGAGGGAACATTGATCGATAATACGACAATCCGGCTCGATCAACCCCTGAAACCGGGGGAAGAGAGAGTGATAGTCAGGTTGAAAAGACGGCCTAAATCGATGACAAAACTCTATGCTCCTGAGGAATATGTCCTGAAACTGGCCGAAAAAGATCTTGAAGAGTTGTACTGATGAACCTCTCCGAACTGGAGGAGGGATCGGTATTTCTTGATACCAATATCCTCCTCTATGCCTATACCACCACGCGGTTCTCTTCATCGTGCGAGACACTTCTCGAAAAAGTGCAGACCAAAGATATTACGGGCTATATTAATTCCACTGTTGTCGACGAGTTCTTTCACAAAGCCCTTCTCACCCAGATGTATATTGAGAAGCATCTCTCACCACGGGAGGCGATTGCCTATATGAAGAAACATCCGGGCGTTTTGACCAAATTAAGCACCCCGTACGTCATGACCAGAGAAGTGCTGGAACAGTATAACCTCATAGTTCTCGATACATCCGATCTCCTGAGCGATACACTCCAGATCTCACAGCAGTATGGACTGCTATTCTCTGACGCACTGCACGCTGCAGCTGCACGCAAGCACGATATCGACTATTTCGCGACGAACGACCGGGATTTTAACTTAATAGGCGAGAAGTCCCCCTGCGCAAGCTGGGGGATGAGAGCCGTCCTCGTGCCAACCGGAATCTTTATAGTTACCCCTTCCAAATAGCAACTATGGACTACCGGCTTGACAAGGGGGCCCATTCGGTCTACGCCCTGCACTACCACTTGGTACAGTGTGTCAAGTACCGGAGAAAGGTCTTTGTCGATGACCGGTATGTGGATCTCCTGAAGACCAAGATCCACGGTATATCCGAGACCTTCGGGGTTGAGGTCACCAACATCGAGTGCAGCACGGACCACTTCCACATGCTGTTCAAAGCCGGTCCCACCTTGGATCTCCCGAAGTACATCAACGCCCTCAAGACCATCACCTCCCGGGAGATCCGGCGGAACTTCCCGGAAGTCAAGCAGGTGCTCTGGCGCGATGCGTTCTGGTCGAGATCCTATTTCCTTGCCACGACTGGGCAGGTGACGCTCGATATCCTGAAGAAGTATGTAGACCGTCAGGCCGAGGACCGGTATGCAGTTGACCCGGAAGATTAGGATCTATCCTACTGCGGAGCAGGAAGCCGTCCTGTGGGAGTTATCCGAGATCAACCGGAAACTGTACAACCGGGCCCTCAACGAGCGGCGGGATGCCTATGCTGCCGGGGTCACGGGGGTCAACTACATCAAACAGCAGAACGACCTCCCCGGGTTGAAGCAAGAGTGGCCCGAGTTACGGTTCGTCAACGCCAAAGTTTTGCAGATGACGCTCAAGACCCTTGATGCCGACTACAAGTCATTCTTCGAGCTCCGCAAGAACGGCGACGAAGACGCCAACCCGCCGGGCTTCAAGGGACGACACTACTTCACCACCCTGAAGCACAACCAGTCCGGGTTCAAGGTCACCAACGCTGCGATCCGGCTGTCGCACAACCTCCCCGATCAGGGAGAACTGTCCTTCCCGATCCCCGAGCGGGAGTTCGGGGTGGTCAAACAGGTCGAGGTGTTTCGGGACTGCAAAGGAAAATGGTACCTCGCCGTGGTCGAAGAAGTCATCCCCCTGACCCCCGTCGAGAACGGGCAGTATCAGGCCTGGGATCTCGGGCTGATCAAGCAGACGGCGGTCAACAGCCAGGGTAAGTTCATCGAGGTGCAGAACAGTCGACCGGATCGGTACTGGAACCCAAAGATCGAGGCCGTGCAGGCCCGGAGGGACCACTGCCGGAAGAAGAGCAAAGACCCGAAGCCAAGCAGACGCTGGATCCGTTACAATGCGGCCAAACGGACGATGGAACGGAAGCGGAGCAACCAGCTCAACGACTTCCAGCACAAACAGAGTAAGAAACTTGTCGAGAACACCAAAGCTGGCACGATTATCATCGGGGATCTCTCCGTGAAGAAGATGCCGAAGTCCAAGTCGGCAACGAGGCAGATGAACAGGTCTACGCAAGGAACCGGATACCTTGCGCGGTTTGCCGGATTTCTGACCTACAAGGCGATCCTTGCAGGTAAACAGGTAATAGAGATCGGCGAAGAGTACACGAGCAAGACGTGCTACTGCTGT
This sequence comes from Methanoculleus sp. 10, assembly GCF_913757945.1. Taxonomy (NCBI): domain Archaea; kingdom Methanobacteriati; phylum Methanobacteriota; class Methanomicrobia; order Methanomicrobiales; family Methanomicrobiaceae; genus Methanoculleus; species Methanoculleus sp. 10. Next base: position 78,834 of record NZ_CAJYDP010000006.1, read on the forward strand.
GGGAAGATCCACGCAGAGATGACCGTTCGAGACCGTGTTATGCATTGTGAGTGTGGTACCGTGCTCGACCGCGACAGGAACGCCGCGATCAACATCATGCTCCGATACCTATCACAGAATGCCCTGTGGACGGGCTACCGGGAGTTCACCGGTAATCTGCGACAAACAGGTCTGAGGGTCCCCGCGATCCCCAGGCACTCGCAGGAAGCCCCCTGCGCAAGCGGGGGGTAGTTCACCACCCTCGTCCAGTCGGTCATCGCCGACAACCCCTTCGGGTGCATCGGGTATACCGGGTCCGATGGCGTGCTCGTCGACCCGGTCGTCCGGAACCGCGAGCACTACACCTTGATGAGTGAACTTCGTCGACGAGGATACCGGCAAGCGCCTCGGGACTGTCTCGCTCCAGTCCCCGACGATCGCCGCGTATGAGGCGAACGCCGCGGAGGTGCTGGATAACGCGGCCCTTGCGACCGCGATGGGTGCAACCGATGCCCTCCGCAACGGCCCCGGCGAGACCTACTACGCCCAGCTCAAGTGCCACGACACCTCGGGTGACGACTACTACGTCACCTTCACCAAAAAGACCGTCCGGATCTCGTCCGGAGAGGACGACGCCATCCGGACCGCGGTCGAGACCTGGGCCGATGGCGTGCCCGCGCTGGCGTGAGAGGGGAGACCCCCCTTTCACTTTCGACCCTATGTAACCTTAATTGAACCGGGTCAGCATCATCAGGTAATCACTCTGCCCCCGGCGCGTCTTCCGACCATTCGATCAGTCTTTTCTTGAGTTCCTCTTTTGAAGGAAGATAGACCTGATACCGGGAAGCGTAGATATTGGCATCTTTCGGGAGAGTGAGTTCTACCAGTGCGTCGTTCTTCATCTTGCACAGGATGATCCCGACGGTCGGATGTTCGTCATCGAGTTTGACTTCCCTGTCATAGTAGTTGACATACATCTGCATCTGGCCGAGATCGCTGTGGGTAATCTTTCCAATCTTGAGGTCGATCAGGACGTAACATCGGAGGATACGGTTGTAGAAGACAAGGTCCACGAAGTAATGGTCGGCATCGAAGGTAAGCCGCTTCTGTCGCGCTTCGAAGAGGAAGCCTTTGCCCAGCTCGAGGAGAAACGTCTCCAGTTTGTCGATGATGGCCGATTCGAGATCGATCTCTCTGTAGCGGGCCTTCTCGTCCAGGCCGAGAAATTCAAGAACATACGGGTCTTTGAGCATATCCTGTGGCTTCTCGATGACGTGGCCGGTGTGGGCGAGGGCCCTCACACCGCTCCTGTCCCGGCTGAGCGCAAGCCGCTCATACAGGCCGGCGTCGAACTGCCGTTTGAGTTCCGAGAGCGACCAGCGGTTCTGTTGAGCCTCGATCTCGTAGAACCGGCGCTCTTCCCGGTTGTCGATGTTCATCAGGAAGACATAGTGGGACCAGCTGAGAGCAAACCGGGGGGTGAATTGCGCAGACAGTGTTTGCGCAATTGGTTGCCCGGCAGAAACGGCCGTATCTGACTGACACGGCACTGCCGGGGAAGCCGATCCGCAGTATTCAAGGTAAAATCGGCGCATATACTCAAGATTTCTTTTGGAAAACCCTCTCCCGAACTCTTCGGTCAGCTGGCGTGAAAGCTCCTGCACGGTCTGTTTCCCATACCCCGCCTTCGGCTTCCCTTGCTGCTCATGTTCGACGATCCGCCTGCCGATCTCGAAGTTGGTGACGACCTGTATCGAGTTGACGTTCTGTGCTACGGTCAGGCGGGCTTTCTGGACGATATCCCGGATCTCTCTGATGAGAGGAGAAATAGTCACTTCCAGTTCTCTTCCGGCCGTTCTCCCTGCTGGCTTTTCCAATGTATCTCCTCCTCTATCCGTTCCCGTTCAAGACAGGCGGTTGAGGCTCCATTGGGGCCTGGCCCCAGGAGTGTCTCGATCGAGGTCCTCATCGGCGTAATGCCGGGGGATCTTGCCCCGAGCAGTTCCTCCCACTCCCATCAGCATCGCCGGTTTCACCCGATTACTAGGAGATCGAGAGGAGAACCGATAAACGTGGCGGTGAGATGCCCTCTGTTCCCGATGACGGATGCGTTTATCCCGACGGCGTGCCCGCCCTGGCGTGAAGGGGACTCTTCCCCCCTTCACTTTCGACCCGCGCACGGCCAGCCTTTATCAATCCCCCCCTTCTCCAGCCTCTCCTATGAAACGTCTCCTCCGCGCCGACCAGACCCTTTTCAGAGATCCTGATGTCTTTGACTTCGCCTCCATGCCCGACCACCTCCACCACCGCGACGCCCAGGTCAAGGAACTCGCCTTCCTCCTCCGCGGCCCGCCGGGGGCCGGGAAGACCACCACCGTCCGCCGGGTCTTTTCCGCGTTCGGGGAGGAGACCCGGCAGGTCGTCCCGGTCTACGTCAACTGCCGGCCCCTCTCCTGCGACGGGAAGGGGGGGATCTGCCGGTAAGCGGGAAAGAATGATATGCGATGCGGAAGAGATACAACGATATGAGACGACGCCACCTGCTGGATGCGGAGGAGAGAGAAGCAGTTCTCCGCACCATCCACACGGTCCTCGCCGGATTTGACGAGATCGAGGTGGGATATGTCTTCGGAACGTTCTCGCAGGGGGATTTCGGCGACGTGGACGTGGCAATCCTCGTCACCGGCGAGCCCACCCCCTACCAGGCGATGCGGTTCGCGCGGAAGATCGAGCGGGAACTTGAGCGAGGGTTTTGTTACCGCTTTGAGGCTGACGTGAAGATCCTCAACACCGCCCCGGTCTCTTTCCAGTACGAGGTCATCAAGAGCGGCCGACCCGTATTCTTGCGCGACAGGGAGCGGAGGGTCCGGTACGAGGCGGGCGTGCTCTCCCGGTACCTCGACTATGCGGATACGCTCGACTGGTTCGACCGGGTTCTGCTCACGAGGGCCTGAGAATGGTCAGGGACGAAGGGGTCCTCGCTCACCTCCGGGAACTGGACGAGGCAGCTCGAGACTGGGAACGCTACCGGTCCATCAGCCTCGAAGACCTGAGGACCGACCGCGATAAGAGGAATATGGTGTTGCATGCGCTCCTCGTCAACATCCAGGCATCGATCGATATCGCCAACCATCTGGTCGCGGCCTCGAGCTCCCGGCGGCCCGAAACCTACCGGGAAAGTTTTACAATTCTCTGTGATGAGGGGCTGATCCCGGAAGACCTCGGGGCCCAGCTCTCAGACCTCGCGGGCTTTCGGAATGTTCTGGTCCACCTCTACTGCCGGCTGGATCTTGACGAGGTCTACGGGGTGCTCCAGGACGACCTTCCGGTGGTGAATCGATACCGGGATCTGGTCCGGGCAATGCTCCGGGATCGCCTCCTCCCGGAGTGACGGCTGCGCGCTGGAGTGAGCCGGGGAGGATCTCCTCACCCCTTTCACTGCTCCGCCCTCGAAACCCTTCGGGTCTCTCAAGCTCCTTTCCCGAAGCCTGATGGCTTCTCACGCTCCGGCTCGCACCTGACGGCGCTCATGCTCCGGCCCATCGCATTCCACAGGAACGTCGTTCCTGCGGTGCTCAAACGTTCGCTCTCCCTGCGGCCTGTCGCTCCTCCCCCGCCCTCTCCGCGCGCCGTCTCTTCCTCCCGGTTGAAGAAAGTATATCCATGATCAGCACAGGAGATGGTTCAATGTCTGTTGCGGAGAACATCCCCGTATCGGAAGAGACCTATAACCAGATCCTGGATCTCAGGCGCCCGGGCGAGACACTCGACGAGACTCTTGCGAGGCTGGTGGAGAAGGTAAAAAACTACATGAGGCCCCTGGGGCCACAGGCATACCGGATGAAAAGATCGTGGGCCATTTTCATACGAAAACAACGGCTCACGGATGATATCGAAGAAGTCATGGCACGAAACGAGTTCGTGGAGTTAGATCTGTGACATTCCGCCTCATGGTGGATAAGCGTGCGCTTGGTTTTTTAAACTCCCTCGAGGCCAAAGATCAACGTATCATCAAAGAAAAACTGAAAATTTTGCAGGATAATCCATACCCCGGTCAGGATGGAGATAAAGAAAACCTCCATACAGATAAAAGACGGAAATCATACTGGCTCCATGTCGCACGTTCGTTCACGGTCATCTACACTATCGATCCAGACAACAACCTCGTCTATATCACCCACATCATGTCCATCGAAAAAGCCCATCGGAGATACGGACGAATTTGAACCCCCTGGCGCACTCTATCCACCCTTGCTGAGCTAGGCATACTTGTAGTGAAGCGGGAGGGGTGGGTGCGGAAATATCCACTCAATCCATCATTCCGGTTAATTGCGGACAATCCCGGACAGAAGCCTGACTGAGGGAGATGAGTAAAACCGATACTCAACGAGCAAAACTGTCAAAGATCGAAGGAAAGTGCCCTGATCCCGATAGCAGTATCCGGGCAATTGCGGACAGCAGGCATGTGGCGGTCGCATGCTCCACTATCACCAATGTAAAACAGCCTTCGTGCCCCGTTCACCCTGGGAGGACCGGGGTGTCGCCGTAGACCGAGGAGGACGAAGCGGCAACCACGGCGGGCACCCCACAGTCCTTCGCCGCGACGAGCACGCTCACGGTGCCGGTCACGTTCGCCTCGTTCGAGGCGAGCGGGTCCTTCACCGACCGGGGCACGGAGGGGATCGCCGCCTGGTGGAAGATGCCGTCCGCGCCCGGGAAGGTCTCCATCAAAAGATCGAGGTCGGTGATGCTCCCCCGGCAAACGTCACCCGGCGAGGAGGTGCTCGATCTTCTCCCGGCCGGCCCGGTGGCGAGGATGTCGATGATGGCGGCGGCGTGGTGCTGTGCTAAGGTGTCTGCAAGGTTTGAGCCAGGCCGGCCCCGCCGGTGACGATGGAGCGCATAAAGAGGTTATGGCGGGGGCTGGTTTAGGGCTTTCTGAATGGGGCTGGCGGGGTGGACTGCCCCCATCCGCATATCCTCATAATTACTTCATTGTATCCGGACCCTTGGCGCAACTCTCTCCCTTATCTGGTTATACAGATCGATGCGTGCAGAGTGGCGAAGAGTGACCACCACAGAGTAGTCTTGTCTGAACTCCTCATTGTCCACCCACTTACTTCTACACAAGACCTCAAGAACCAGGGGTTTTGCTACATCAATTTTTGGTGTCTTCTTATAGACTCGCGTACCCTTTTGATGGATGCCCTTTGAGCGGAGAGTCATTTTAGGGTATAGTTCTATTTTAGGAATTTTACCGCTGCCTTCGTTATCTTCCACCTCCTCATCATTCGCTGATTCTGAGAACACGGTTTCTGGAGAGCGAGCTGCAATGATCTGGATGTCTGTGTTCCTATATAGGGTGAATTCCATTTGTGTCCCCATATACCCCATGCGAGTTCTTCTGACGGGCGGGTTGTATACGAGTGTTACAGAAATTTCACGCTCCCCTTCCATACCGATGAATGTATCAGGGAGATAAAGATAGTAGTAGTGAACCCCTCTGACTTTTATCTTATTTTCTGCAAAAAGGAGCACGTTATTAAAATCGGAATCTCCAGCATACGCGAGATTTGGTTGACCAAAGCCATAAACGTTATAAATTGGTTCAGCCTCCTTTGTGGAGGCTCCATGTACATTAATGTCTAGAGATTTAGGGCGATCATCAGGGATACGGGCAGAAGCGAGTAAGAGCGCCTTGATCGTGTTTGAGGTATAGCCGGGATATCTCTTGCACAACCGGGCCAGGTAGTTGGCGACTTTCGGAGCAGAAAGGCTGGTCCCACACTCCGTAGTTAGCAGGCTACTCTCCTCCATCCACTGTGGGTTCACCACAAAGATACCTGTTTCTGCAATCTCCATGAGATAAGGAGTTTGCACGTTGTATGGCCGCATTCCACCTGCTTCAACGAGTTCTGGCTTGATCATCCCGTTCAAACCGGGTCCTGCTCGGGTGAACGGAGATGGATAACCTTGGTGCGGAGCAAGAATTCCCTCGGCCTTATATGAGACGTAATCCTGTGTTATAGACCCGACAGTCAGGGCGTATACGGACGATGCTGGATCTACAATCCTGCACCTCTCGCCATCTTCGTAGAGATAATGAGGGTATTTGTCCGGGAAATCCATCTCGTCGTTATTCCCGGTTGCAATGACGAACATAAGATGGTGCTCATGAGCCAGCTCGTCGATAAAAGATGCAAGCATCGATTGCTGCTTCCCCCCGGATATACACAGTGCGGGATCGCCAAACGAGATATTTACTACACGCGCGTTATTGTATCGTTCTGTGAATGACTGGAGCGCCTGGAGGATTTGATTTTCGAGAAGGTGCTCCTCATCATAGCTTGCAACTATATCTCCAGTCTCTGGGTCTCTTACCCCCCGCATCACCTTCGCTGACAGTATCCACACAGGCGGGTGGAAACACCCTGTGTCAGCGCACTCCTTGATATCACCATACAGCGCGACACCTGCAACCATGGTGCCATGACCCACGTCATCTATCCCGTCATATCCTGAAAACAGACTTATTGCATCTCCAACACCATTTTTGAGGAGAGGATGGCCCGATAATATACCGCTGTCAAGGACAATGATCGCCGGATCTCCCGGGTCGGGAGGAGAACCGGTATCGACCTCACTCAACGATATGCGGAGTTCGCCCGGACGAAAGTAGGTGGGACGGGGAGGTCGATCAACACAACTCACCTCGGGGAAGGACAGTAACTCATTTAGCATTTCCTTGTCTATCTTCACCCGCATGAGGCAGAAACTTTGTGTGGTGATCTGATCGGTGACCTCACCGCCTTTTTCATTGAGTAACTTCTCAATTCCCTTGAGAACATCCTTAAGCCGGGGGGTTTCCATCCTCCAGAGTTCGACATCAAGATACGCAATCTCGCCACCAACCAGCGGTCTCTCGGCCAATCTCTCGCCTATCTTATCCTCTGGAGGAATCGGTTCAAACGACTCTACAACATTAAAAAAAGTCTTGTTCTTAGATTCTTGACCATACCGGGCAAGTTTCTCAGTTATTTTCCCAAAATCCCCCTTCTCCGCCAGAGACACCCTGTAACGGAGACCACCATCTTTTGCAGGAGATGGAGAGATGTATTGGATATCACAACGACTCAGGAACTCGCTCAGTTCCTTCTCACCGATCTCAGATCGGAGCTCAATTCTAAATATCAGGTTCGGGTCAAAATACTCTGAGAACTGTGTCTTTCTCTTTTGATGCTCACTCTGCATCTGATTCAGATTATAAACCTGAACTTCAGCGAAATCCTTTTTTTCCTCTCGATCGGGCCGGGGAGCTCCCCCTCCTCCCCCTTTCGCCAGCGCATGCCCCCCATACAACGGTAATCGAAGATGCTCTGACATTAACTATACCTTCTCTTGAGCCGAAACAATTTCCTTTTGCCTTAGTATTGCTTCTTCAATGTCCTCCTTTGAAACTCTTTTCTTTTTACTCAGCAATGTTTTTTTCATTGCTCGGATGGCAACTTGTTCAATATCTGCACCTGAGAAACCCTCGCTTTCGCCTGCAAATACATCAAAGTCTACTGCAGAATCGACAGGGATTACACTCAGCTTCTTCTCATATAAGCGTGTCCTCAACTGTTTATCTGGCAATTCAAACCGGATAATATCGTCAAACCGCCGCCAGACCCCCCTATCTAATAATTGGGGATGATTTGTAGCGGCAATGAGTACACTGCCGCCTTGATAATCTTCAAGCATTAACATGAAATTATTGACTACGCGTTTAATCTCTCCATGCTCACTTGGGTCGTCACGTTTTTTACCGATAATATCAAACTCATCAAAAAGTACAACCCACTTCCCTTTATCAATATAATCAAAGATTTTTCTTATGTTGGCAGCGGTCTCACCCAAAAATGAAGAAACAACCGATTCAAATTTTACGACTATCAGTGGGTAGCCAATGGCTGAGCATAGAACTTTTGCACAGAGTGTTTTCCCCGTTCCCGGAGGTCCATAAAATAGCAGCTTACTTCTGGGTTTTAATCCATAGTTGGATAATAAATCTCGATTCTTAATTTCAAGCGGGATCTCCCGAAGTCTCTCTTCTAACTCTGTGGAAACGATCAAATCCGACCAATCGCTAAATGGTCGCTTAACTTCCAATAACTGGAATCCTTTTTCATTATCGCGGGGGATGGGCAGCGTACGATATGGAAGGGCACTTTGATGTACCGATTGATTATTGATAATTGTCCTCAGTTTCGTTGCTACGAGGTGGTGGTTCAGTTGCTCTTCATGTTCAATTATGCTCTGAGCTACTTGATGGAATAACTCCTCATTTTTCGTAACGAAGGCTTGAAACAATCTTTCGATGTCATCAGAGTTCATTTCGTCTCAACCTGATCCGGCTATCTAAACGGGTGAACCAAACGTTCTGTCTATTAAATGATGTGAATGGGTTTAATAATTATATATCTATCTTAATGCGAAGAGGTTAGATTGTGCTTACCAGTGCTGCGATTTAATTGCGTGCAATCCCTAACTTATATTCTTTTTCATTACGATGGCCATTGTATTTCTGCAACTCCTCCTCCTGACTAACGAAGGGATCCATGATCCCCTCCTTCACCCCCGCCGAGCACCCGCACCAGCACCGCCACCACCCCGCCCACGACCCCCGGCCCCGGCGCCGAGCGTCGAGAGCCGCCGCTCCTCGCCCGCCTTCTTTCGGCGAGACCGAAGAAGAGGCGCTCTCTGAAGTGAAGGTGGCTATCGGCCTCTGGCTCGATACCGCCCCGGGGGAGGGGCGGGAGATCCCGGAACCGGGCGGTCGGGGCACACGAACCTGGACCTGAGATCGTACAACCAGACGGTGCCGGCGCCTTTTCGGGAAGCAGTACTCGCTATCCCGGGAGCGTGACGACCCTCAAGAGATGACCGCGGCCGGAACCCCTTGTTATATATCTTCATACAACAATCGTGAGATCATGTCTGCGAGCGCCGGATCTGCCCATTCACCCACACTTGATACGATCAAAATGGTCGAAGACTTCATCCGGGAGCATAGCGGTGACTACCGCCGCCGGGCCCTCTGGGAACGCCTGCCGCGGAAGGTCATGTACCAGACGTTCAAGACGATCATCGAGTACCTCCTGGAGTCGGGTAAGATCGCCATCGATGCACAGGGCAAGGTCTGCTGGATCTACGACCCGGAGTTCACCCGGTGGTACCTGGCCCGTGAAGACCTGCGGGTCCGATGAAGGCGGCAATCTTCTTTGCCGATACGAAGGTGAAAGAAACCTTCGAGACCCTGTCGGCGTCAACCCGACAGGACGATCGGGAACTGGCCGCCCTCCTGAACAGGGCCTTCGAGGCGATATCCGCCAACGCATTTTGCGGCGTCCAGGTTCCAAAGAGGCAGATCCCGGAGATCTATCGGCAGCGATACCCGCCGATAAAGAACCTCTGGAAGTACAACCTCTCCCGATCCTGGAGGCTGATGTATACCGTGACCAGCGATGGCGACACCATCGCGGTCATCATCGAATGGCTGGACCACACCGGCTACGATCGCCGGTTTGGGTACTGAGGGCGGCTTTTCCGGCAACCCCTCACTCTCACTTTCACCCCGCACGGCGCGGGCACATATACCCCCGTCTCCTGATCACGTAGCTATGAGGCAGAGAGAGATCCTTCGCTACGACCAGACGCTCTTTCGCGACCGCGAGGTCTTCGAGTTCACCTACATGCCCGACGTTCTCCACCACCGCGACGCCCAGATCCGCGAACTCGCCCTCCTCGCCCGGCCGGCCCTCCGGGGCGGCAGCCCGAGGAGCGCGGTCCTCCGCGGCCCGCCGGGGACGGGGAAGACCACCACCGCCCGCCGGCTGTTTGCCGAGATCGAGGAGACGACACAGCAGATCGCCCCCGTGTACATCAACTGCAAGCAGCACCGGACGCCGTTCGCCGTCTTTGCGTGCATCTTTGAGGCGGTCGTCGGCTACACGCCCCCCTCGACCGGCAAGCACATCGACGAGGTCGTGCGGCTGGCGGCCAAACGTCTCAGCGAACGGGATGCCGCGCTCCTCGTCTGCCTGGACGACGCGAACTACCTCTACGAGGCCCGGCAGTTCAACGACCTCCTCTACCGGATCCTCCGCCTCTACGAAGGGTGGGACGTCAGGAAGCCCGGCGTCTTCGCCATCTCCAGCGACCTCCGCCTGAACCTCTCCACCGGGGTCGACGAGCGGGTCCGGTCGGTCTTCCACCCGACCGAGGTCAACTTCCCGCCCTACGCAAAGCCCGAGATCCTCGAGATCCTCGGCGACCGGATCCGGCAGGGCCTCTATCCGAACGTGATGCCGAAGGCGAACGTGACCCTCATCGCGGACCTCACCGCGAGAGAACAGGATATCCGGATCGGGATCGACCTCGTCCGGGTGGCGGCCGAGAACGCGGAGAATGCCGGGCGCCGGACCGCCACCCGGAAGGATGTGATGGATGCCTCCCGGTCGATCATCACGCCCACCCTCCAGAAGCGGGCCGCGGACCTCTCGGAGGGCGAGCGTACCCTGCTCTACCGGATCGCGGAGTTGGCGCAGAACACCGGTGCGGACATGACGTCGGGAGCAATCTATGAGGCGACGCAGGAGTATATCCCGACCGGGGAGACGACCTACCGGACACGGTTGAGGCGGCTTGAGGAAGCGGGCCTCATCGATCTCGCACTCCGCACCGACCGGGGGCGGACCCGGGAGGTCCTGCTCCGCTTCGCCCCCGAGCAGGTGCTCGCCGCCTGCGGAAGGACCGGGAAAACCGGCGCACCATAATGCCCCTTTTTGTCGGGGAATACCCGATCTGCCTCTTTTTTGGCCACATCATGGGTTTCCCATAAAGAAACGGTTAAATAGCGCCTCGTTTCACCATCGCCCTACGTAGCATACGTTTTTAAGCCCCTCCCCCTCACGCTGAATTACGCGGTGCATGCGGGCGTCTTTTCCCCGAAGGGCGCCGCGAAACTGCAAGAGAGAGGTTACGCATGAAACGGAAATTACGACCCGTAACCCGGGACGACACCTTCGCGAAGCGGTATCCCCTGTGCCGGGGCATCGGGAGACCGATGATCCGCGGGGGCATCCGGACCCCGGTGGGATCGAGAAGAGAGCACGACGAGATCTGCGGTGGCAACCAGGCACAACCAAATGTTCACAGCACCAGGATGCACCGGGCCGCCAATGGTACTCGGCACTGCAACGATATAAGGATGCTCACCCCGGGAGCGTGCCCCCCATGAGCCGGGGGGAGTGCAGACCGGACCGGGTCCCGCTCTACCTGGTGCCGCGGGTCACGGCCGACGAGATCAACCGGCACGGCAGGGCAATCCGGGAGATCCATATCGTCCGGACGAGATGCCACTTCTACACGGTCACGACCGTGACCGGAAAGGGGGCGGCCGGCCATGACTGAGCCCGGCACCCTCTCCCACGGGACTGGGGGAGCGCTCCGGATCGCCGTCGATGCCGAACGCTACCGGATCGAGGCGGAGGACGCAAGGAGCCTGCTCTCCTCCGGCAGGGTGGTCCCGGTCTACGAGGACCGCTCGCAGAGCGGGATCGCCATCGAGGGGCACGCAGCGATGAACCCCTCAGGCAGGGCGGTGGTGCTCCACACCCGCGTCGGCTCCTGCATCATCCCGCTCGTCAGTTTCCGGCGCGTCGCCCGCGGGGAGGCGGCGAGCGCTCCGCTCTTTCCCCTCGTGCCGGGGGTGACGGGATGAACGGCGACCTTCACCATACGGTGGAGATCCTCGCCCCCGGCGGCGGGGTGGTCGAGGTCCGGGCGCTCGCCGACGGTGTCACCCACTCCGGCTACTTCGACGACTACGCGGCCCTCGCCCGGGCCGCAGAAGCCCTCGACGCCGATCCGGCGGTCGCCGGGATCTACGTCACCTTAAACACCCCAAACCCCGCCCTCCTCGCCCGGCGGGCGAACCGGATCAAGCTGCGCCTCTCCCGGAAAGACGCCACCACGGCCGACGCCGACATCCTCCGCCGCCGCTGGTTCCCAATCGACATCGACCCGGTCCGGCCGAGCGGGGTCTCGTCGACCGACGCCGAGCACGACGCGGCCATCGCTGCCGCGGAGAGGATCGCAGGCTACCTCGCGGAGCAGGGGTTCGGCGAACCCATCAAAGCCGACTCCGGGAACGGCGCCCACCTCCTCTACCGGGTGGACCTCCCGAACGATGAACCCTCGACCGCGCTCGTGAAAGGAGCGCTCGCGACCCTCGACGCCCTCTTCTCAAACGATGTGATCACCGTCGATACCGCGAACCACAACGCCGCCCGGATCTGGAAACTCTACGGGACCGTATCCCGGAAGGGCGACAACACCCCGGAGCGGCCGCACCGGCGGGCGAAGGTCCTCGCGGTTCCAGAAGCGATCGAGATCGTCCCGGTAGATCGGCTCCGGCACCTCGCCGGGCTCCTCCCCCGGGAGGAACCTCTCCGATCGAAGAATACCGCCGGCATCGACCTCGGCCTCTGGCTCGCGGAGCACGGCATCGCCGTCCGGAGCACGAAACCCTACCAGGGCGGCACCCTCTACGCCCTCGCCGAGTGCCCGTTCTCGTCGGCCCATAACGACGGCGCGTTTGCCATCCAGTTCGCAAACGGTGCCGTCTTCGCCGGCTGCCACCACCAGACCTGCGGCGGAGGGGCGCAGCGCTGGCCCGAGCTCCGGGGGATGTATGAGCCCCGGGAGAAGACCCGGAGAACGCCGCCGGATACAGAGAACCAGTACTCCCCTCCCGACGGGCACCGCGAGCGTGCGCTCGATATCCTCCGGACCGGCGACCCGCTCGCCTTCCTCCTTGACACCTTCAACAAAGCCCACGTCGGCGACCGCACCGTCGCGGAGTGCCTCGCGATCTCCATCGCCTCGCAGTCCGTCGAGAACACGAACGGCCTCCACGTCGCCGTCTCCGGCAACTCCGGGAAGGGCAAAACCCACGCCTGCGCAACGATGCAGAACCTCATCCCGGCGGCCTACAAACTCAAAGGCACCGTCTCCGACAAAGCGCTCTACTACGACGATAGCCTCCGGCCGGGGACCGTCCTCCTCTTCGACGACGTCTCGCTCTCCGACGACCTCCAGGAGGTCCTCAAATCCGCAACCACGAACTTCCGCGAGCCGATCGAGCACCGGACCCTCACGACCGAGAGGAAACTCCGGGTCTGCACCATCCCCGAGAGGTGCGTCTGGTGGCTCGCGAAGGTCGAGGATATCGGCGACGACCAGGTGATGAACCGGATGCTCACCGTCTGGATCGACGACACCGCCGGCCAGGACCGAAGGGTGCTCGACCACATGAAAGAGGCCGAGGCGGCCGGCCAGTCCCATAGAGAAGACGACGTCCTCACCTGCCGGGCGATCTGGGAGGTCGTCAAAGAGGAGGTCCTCCCCGTCCGGATCCCGTTTGCCCGGAGAATCCAGTTCTCCACAACCCAGAACCGCCGGAACCCGGGCATGCTCTTTGACCTGATCAAGTGCCGGGCCCGGCTCTTCTTTCTCCAGCGGGACCGCGACGGCGACGGGGCGGTGATCGCCCGGGAAGAAGACTTCGCGGCGGCGGCCAACCTCTACGGCGCCCTCAACGGCGAAGCCGGCGGCCAGGAGACCAAACTGACGAAGAACGAGGCCGCGGCGCTTGCGACGGTCGGGAGCATGGGGGTCGAGGTCTTCACCGTCCGGGAGCTCCAGAACGCCCTCGGCCTCTCCTATTACCAGACCCGGCGGCTCCTCCACGGCTACAACAACAGCCGGGCCGCGTATGCCGGCCTCCTGGAGAAGTGCCCCGCGATCAGCCTCTACGACGCCACCGTGACGGAGGGCGGCGAGTACGGGGTCACGGTCCGCCGCCGGGAGCAGTACTTCACGTTCAACCCCGAGGTCTACCGGGCCTGGAGCAACCGGGCCTCCGTCTGGCTGGACGACGACCCCGGTGATGGAGACGGCGATCCGCATGGTTGCACCTTTGCACCCACCTTGCACCAGAATTCCGGGGAAAGTGCAAGCGAAGAGAGCGGCCATAGTGGGGAGGATTCTGGTATTGGAGAGGGATGTACAGAGATATGTACCGATCAGGGCGGTCATTTGCACCCGTTGCCGGGAACGGAGAGCATCCCGGCAGGGGCGGGTGACCCGGCCTCCGGTCCCTGTGAAATCCGCACTGGTGCAACCATACCGGAGATATCAAAGAACATCCGGTCGATCGCGGAGCCGACCGCATCCCGCGGTTCTCCCGGGTGCAAAGTTGGGTGCAACATGGGTGCAAAGGTGCAAACGACTGCTCCGGTCAACCCCGCCGATTACATCCCGCTCCCGGTGGAGAAGGACGAATCCTGCCACATCTGCGGCCGCCGGCCGACATCCTCCATTAAACGCGGCGGCGAGAAGAAGTACCTCTGCTACGCCTGCCTCAAAGCGGCAAAACGGTCAAGAGTGCAACCGCTCCCCGGGGTCCTCGACCACCGGACGTTCGAGCGGACGAAGGTCGACCTCGGCCGGTGCGACATCTGCAAGGAGTTGAAGGCGGTCTACCGGTCGCGGGAGGCAAAGGTCTGCGAAGGCTGCTACGCCCGGCTCGTCCGGGAGTGGAACGGGCGGGCGGGGGTGCGGTGATCCGGTAGAGCGGAAGATGCCTCACCAGAGGGGCTCAAAGGCGGATGAGCGAGCCGGAGGGCCCCGAAAGAAGGTGAAGGGCTGTTGAGAATCCGTCAACCGGATACTCCACCGGGGTGTTACACCATTGTAACAGCATACCCTGCGGTTATGGCGGGCCGGGTATATCCCTGCATAGAGGGACCATGAGAGTATCCGGTCCCGTGGTACCCAAAACGAGCATGTCGGCACGGGATACGGCATCCGGATCCCATACGATGACCGCGACCGCCACTTCCGGAGGGAGTGGGGTTCGGTAGAGGTCGTGCTCGATAACGGGGAGGTTGTCGACGTCTCACTGTCTGAAAAATTCTGGACAACCTGCCCTGAACTCAGGAGTTCAACGATCGGGAGATGGATGCTGGATCTGGGGGGGGTCATCCCCTGGGCAAAGGGTAAGTCGCCGGAGTTTGACCTGGAGCCTGCCGGAGGCACCGCAACCGTGCTCACGTTTGCCCTGACAGAGATCGAGGATAGCCCTCGCTCAGCGTCTCCTTGAAAAGAAATGGACCTGGAATTGGGCAGGTTGTATCGGCGATCCTAGGACGCAAAGGTTGATGGGATACCTCACCGATCATCTGTATAATTCTTGTGAGGAGACTCATGACCAGCATTGAAGCAGACCTCAGGGAGATCAAGGAGAGCATCAGGGAGCTCAACCAAAAGATCGAGCTTCTCCTCGATGAGCGGGAGAGCATGGCGATGATGAAACTCTCTGAGCGGTCGCTCTCTGCCTTTCTCTCCGAGGAGCCCGACCTCTATACCATCAGGGATATCAGGGCTGTGTACCGATGAAAGGGACGATCGTTCTGGTACCGTTTCCTTTCACTGACCTCACGGCAACCAAGCTGCGCCCTGCACTTGTCCTCTATGAGGGTGACCGCGACGTTGTCCTTGCCTTCATCTCGTCAAAGATCTATGCCGGAGCGGGTCCGGCAGGGGTTATGGTGACCACCTCCCACGCAGGTTTCTTGAAGAGCGGTCTCAAAGTTGATTCGGTGATCCGACTGGACAAGATCGCAACGGTCTTGAAAGACCTGATGGTCGGCGAACTTGGAGAACTTGATGACGGCCTCCGGGCAGAGGTCAATGGAAAATTCGCCAAACTGTTCAGGATCTAATCCGGGGCGAAGGTCGATCTTTCAGACTTTCATTTATCTCTGCGGGGTTGAAGGGGCGGAGCGGGAAGACCCCCTGCGCACGCGGGGGGATGGGAGCGGCGCCCCTTCGTTTTGTTTCACGTTCACCCTGCACGGCTCTTCTTTATAGCAAAGAACGAGAGATTCCTCATGGGATAACCGACAGGAGAGTATTCAGATGCACCTTGCCACCAAGATCAAGATTCAGGTGACACCCGATCAGGCCGATGTGCTCTGGCACCTCTCCGAAAAGTGCCGGTTACTCTACAACTTCGCTCTTGCCGAACGGAACCAGAACTATCAGGAGAACAAGGATCGGGCCGACAAGCAGTACATCGGGTATGTGCAGCAGGCGAACGCTCTTCCCGACCTGAAGAAGAAGTATCCCGAGTACCAGTGGGTCTACTCCAAAGTTCTGCAGACCACCCTCAAATCGCTGGACGACAACTTCAAGTCGTTCTTCGCGCTCCGGCAGAACGGCGACGAAGACGCCAACCCCCCGGGGTTCAAGGGGAGAGATCATTTCTGCACGCTCCGCTACAACCAGAGCGGGTTTGCGATCGCCGGGGGCCGGATCCGGTTCTCGCACTTCTACAACGATGTACCGCTGGCGTTCGATCTGCCCGAAGATCGGACGTTCCTCAACGTCAAACAAGTGGATCTCTTCTACGATGACCTGAAGAAAGCGTACTACGTCTCCATCGTCCACGAGGTTCAGCCGGACCAGAAGTACGTTGACAACGGGATCTACCAGGCCTGGGACCTCGGGGTCACGAAGCACGTCGCAGTCAACACCTCCGGCAGGTTTCTTGAAGTCAGGAATGCCCGGCCCGACAGGTACTGGAACCCGAAGATCGATGCCGTGCAGGCCCGGAGGGACCACTGCAAAAGGAAGAGCCGGAAGTGGCAGCGGCTCAACCGCGTCAAGCGGACGATGGAGCGGAAGCGGAGCAACCAGCTCAGAGACTTCCAGCACAAACTGAGCAGGAACCTCGTTTCGAACACCCGGGCCGCCACGATCCTGGTCGGAGACCTCTCCGTCAAGCAGATGCCGAAGTCAAAGCAGGCCACGCCCGGGCTCAACCGCGCCACCCAGAACGCGGGACACCTCTCACGGTTCATCGGATTGTTAACCTACAAGGCAGCCCTTGCAGGTAAGAGAGTAATACCAATCGATGAACAGTACACGACGAAGACCTGCTGTGTCTGCGGAGCGGTTCACGAGATGCCGCTCGGGAAACGCGTTATGGACTGTGCCTGCGGGAACTGCATCGATCGCGACCACAACAGTGCGGTCAACATCATGGTACGGTTCCTATCACAGAATGCCTTGTGGACGGGCTACCGGCAGTTCGCCGGTACTCTGCGACAAACAGGCCCGAGGATCCCCGAGACCCGGGCACTCGCAGGAAGCCCCCTGCGCAAGCGGGGGGTAGTTCACGACGGTCTCCCAGTCGGGATATCGACTCCGCTCGAAATCCGGATCGTTCAGGTACTCCCCTGCATAGTGGGAGAAATCCTGGACATTCCTTGCCGTCCCTTCTTCTGAGGCCAGGAAGTAAAAACCCGGGACAGTCTGCAGGAATCGGGCAAGGAGCGTTGTCTTTCCCACGCGCCGCCTTCATCCAAAACGAGGGAGGCCATTCTGGTTTGATCGGGAACTCTACAAGAAGCGCAGTGCGGTTGAACGATTCTTCAGTTGGATTGAGGCATTTAAGAAGATTACTCCCCGATATGAACGCTTATGAGACCTCATTCTTCGGGTTGATTCAGCTAGCATGTACCGTGATGGTCTGGAGAGTTTTGGGATGAGTTCATTTGATACATTTTACATATTGATTGTGACACTTGTACTAATAGTACCCCTTATCGTTTCTGAACTATAATTTTGCGAATACATATAACCTATTTGGGAGCGCGAGCAAGGCGATTAGAGTTTCTCATGCCTTCTATTCCTCCTATAATCATTCGGCCTTTCAATATCTCACCCCCCCGCCGAGCACCCGCACGATCACCGCCACCACCCCGCCCACGACCCCGCCGGCGCCGGCGCTGATGATGGAAACACGATTCTCTCGCACCTGGCGGTGCTCGAACTCCGGCCCGAAAACGCTTCGCGTTTTCTCAAGCTCCGTTCGCACCTTCGGTGCTCAAGCTCCTGCCGGGACGGCAGTCGCATTCACGAACCATCGCGAGTCGCAACTCGCACCTTCGCACCTCCGGTGCTCAAACTCCGTTCCCGAAACCCTTCCGGGTTTCTCCAGCTCCGATTCTGACGAACCGTCGCATCCTGAAGGAACGTCGTTCCTACCGGTGCTCCCGCTCCGGCCCCCTGGGCCATCGCGTCTCCGTGAGGAGAGCGAGGTCGGTGATGCTCCCCTCGACGAACGTCACCCGGCGAGAAGGTGCCCGATATTTTCCCGCCAGCTGGTGGCGAGGTTGTCGATGATGACGTCGTGGTGTTGTACTAAAGAGTATCCGGCTTCGTTCTGGCGACCGAATGGCGAAGCTGCCGGAGAGTACCGCTCCAGCAGCAATCTTTTTCCGTCGACAGTACGTATGTCATAGATGCCATGAATGCCACAAAGCGCATCATTGTCAGGGAAGAGGTCTGGGCCGCCCTCTCCGGTATGCGGGAGCCGGGGATGACCTTCTCGGAACTGATAGAGGAGATGATCGAGCATGAAAAGAAGCGGCGGCTTGTCGAGGATATCAAGCGGATCCAGGAGACGGAGGAACTCGTGGAGATCTCACTGTGACGTTCGCCGTTCTGTTCAGGCGGTCGGCGGCTGACTTCCTGAATGCGCTACCTGAGAAGTCGCAACGCATCGTCACGGAAAAACTTGCTGTTTTGCAGACCGATCCGTATCCCGGCAGCGGGGGAGATAAAGAACGCCTGAATACGGATGGCATGGAGGTATTTCGCCTCCATATCGGCCGATCGTTCACCGCGCTCTATATCGTCCATACCGATGCCGACAGGGACTGGGTCGAGATCACCCACCTGATGACCATCGAGCAGGCGCATAAACACTACGGCAGGCTCTAGCCTCCCATGGAGCATGGAGCCGGCTCTCGAACTCCTCAAGTCGCAACTCGCACCTTCGCACCTCCTGTGCTCGAACTCCGTTCCCACCTGACGGTGCTCAAGCTCCGCTCCTTCGGACCATCGCACCCTGCGGCCCGTCGCGTCTCACAGATCCACTTCACGTCCCGGTTCGTCTCGTAAGACCGAGCTCCCGGGTGGTCTTCGCATCGGTCATCCTGATAACCCTCCCGGAGGACTATAGGGAGGAAGACCCAAAAAGGCTGACCGTAAGGACTATATGCAGAAATCCCGGTGGAAAAATGCTTGCCTTGCGACCGGCTGCTGAGTATTGCCGCCGGTCCAGAAGGTACTGTATCTCCCGGCGAATCTGCCGGCCTCTTCACCCGGTGAGTTCAACCTCGCCTGCCGCGAGAGGCCGGCAGCAGAGCCTGCCGCTGTGGGCATCCACCATCACGGCATCGATCTTCCGGGAGACCTCTGCAGTGTAATACGCCTCGCCGCACCGGTCGCAGATGTAGGCAGGGACATCCCGGATGACGATGACCCCCTCCCCGGCCCGTGCAATAAATTCGGTCTTTCCTTCCTGCAGGGTCCCTTTACAGAACGTGCACCGCTCAGGAATCACTCTCTCCTCGCTCGCATATCGATCCGGTATTCGTCGTCCGGCACGTAGGCGGGGATGACCGGGATATTGAAGGATATTCTGGGTTTTTGCGTTAATTTCATTGCGTGGATATGATTTTCTGATAGAATCCGCATCGCCGGAGGCTTGCGGCGAAGCAATCTCTTCCCCGCGGGTCCGGGCACCAATTGAGTCCGCAGGCACCCCTGTAGCGATACCCCGGTCAGAACCTCCGGTAAATCTTGCTTCGGCGTCCGACAGCGATGACATTGATCACCAGGAGGTCATCTATGATCGAAAGAACCGCCCGGTAATCCCCGACCCGGAGCGAATAAAACGGTGGGTTATCCGGACCTTTCAGTCTTTTGAGGTGTGCTTTCGGGTCGGTCTCGTCGGCGAGCGATGCAATTTCTTCACCTATCCGGATTGCTATGGACCGTGGAATGTTCCTGAGATTATGGCGGGCCGTCGCGGTGATGACCACCTGATAGGTCATTCCCCCTTCAGCTCCGCCATGACCTCATCCAGGGTGTAGACTCTCCCGGCACGAAGATCTTCAAGCGACCGTTCGAGATCCCGGATCGCCTCGTCGCTGAGAGGCTCCTCATCGACCGCCATATCAACCAGGCGCCCGATCACCTCGTTATATGACTCCCGGGGATGGGTTTTCAGGGCGTTGAGCCGGTCCCGGAGGTTGGAGTCGATCCTGACTGTGACGCTTGTCATACAGACGTATACTCATGTCTACACGATGAAGGTTTCCACGATGTGAACGGATACACAGTAGACTGGTGGAGACTCCATCGATAACAATAATTGAGTGCCCCTGAAGGTTCGGTAGTCATGTCGGCGCAGGAGACGGTGTCCGGGTCCAGTAGGATCATCCGGGGAGGCATCCGGGAGGAGATATTCGAGCGGATGGGTTACGCCGAGAATGTACTGCACAGCATGGATGTGAAATTCGACCGGATGCTGGATAACCAGGACCAGACCCTCCAGATCGCGAGAGAGACAAAAGAAGAGATTGTCGGGCTCCGGAGCGATACCGGAAGCACCTCGATGACGAGTTCGGGGATATCGGGGGGAGCTCGTCTCCATCAAGGAGGGGCTTGCCCGGGCAGGCATCCAGGTCTGAGGCACTCTCTCCATCCCGCATCAACTACCCTTGACCCGGGGCACCCCCGGCGATAAGCAGCAAAGAATCAGGCAGAAGATCCTTTTTCTCCGCAAACGGCGTCTGGGTGGCAAGGGTCACCACGCCGCATGCCATGGCCTTCGCAAAGTCCGGGGTGCAGGGGAACCTCCCCATACCGACGACCTTCCCGAGCAGTTCCGGCTTCCCCCGGTCGGGCATCGCAACCTTATACCCCGGCGGGGGAGTCCCGCCGGAGGCCGTAGACGTGCTCGACCGTCGGAACATCCGCAAAGGGCGCCGGCCGCGGTCCGCCGGATCGGGTCGTGCTCCTCGATGGGCGATGCAAGACTCATGGCCGGGCCCCGACGACCGGGAGGACCTTCATGCCGAGAGATCTCGGTAGATCGCCTCGCAGATCCGGACGTTTCCGAGCCCCTGCTCCGGGGTCACCGGGAAGGGTTTCCCGTCGCGGGCGGCCCGCACAAACGTCGCGAGTTCGATCTTCAACGGCTCAACCTTGTTCACCAGGAGTTTCTCGATGATGTTCTCCTGGCGGTAGAGCCCGTTCTCCTGCCCGTAGGCTTCGGGCTTTCGGTAGACATAGACCTCCTGGGTCATGAAGTCGCCCTCGATCGTCCGGTCCTCCTCCTCGATGTAGATCGACCGGACCTTCTTCGAGGCCTTGCGGGAGGCCGAGAGGTAGACCGGCGTCCTTCCGAAGGACATAAGGGCCGCGGCGACGTCCCCGGTGCCGCTCGCGTGGGCGGTGTATGCCCGGCCGGGGAAGAGGACGTTGAACGCGACGTCGATGTCGTGGATCATCAGGTCCTCGACGACCGAACTCCCGTTCACCCTTGATGAGGCCGGGTTGTGCCGGTGGAAGGCGACGTAGACGGGGTCCTCCACGACCCGCGCGACCTCAGCGACGACCGGGTTGAACCGCTCGATCTGCCCGATGCCGACGGTCAGCCCCTCCGGGATCTGCCCGATCAGCTGCTCGCACTCGCGCGACGTAGGGCAGAGGGGCTTCTCGATCAGGGCGTGCACCCCGGCGGCGAGGACCCGCTGTGCCGTCGCGAAATGGTAGGGGGTCGGCACACAGACCGAGACGCACCCGGCTTTCGCGAGGAGTTCCTCCATCGAGCAGCAGACCTCCGCCCCCGTCGCGGCAGCGACCTCTTCTGCGGCCTCTGTGTTTGGATCGTAGACATAGGTCGTCCCGACCTCTTTGAGCTCCGAGTAGACCCGGACGTGGTTTTTGCCCATCGTCCCGGTGCCGATGACGCCTGCGTCCATTAGACCACCCCGTTGATCGTCTCGCAGACATACGCCCGTCCCTCGTCGGTAACCCCCGGGTGGACCGGGATCGAGAGGACCGAGGCCGCGAGCGATTCAGCGACCGGGCAGGCGACAGCCCCGGCGTAGAAGGGCTGCCGGGAGAGGGCGATGGGATAGTGGACAGCACAGCCGATCCCGTGCTCGCGGAGGTAGGCCATCAGCTCGTCCCGCGAGAGAGGGAAGGCGCCGGTGACCCGCAGGGAGTACTGGTGCCAGACATGGGTCCGGCCGGGCGCGACCGAGGGGAGCACGAGCCCCGGCGCCGTGATGTGAGCATTATAATAGGCGGCGTTCTCCTGCCGGCGGCGGTTGAAACCGTCAAGTTTCGCAAGTTGCACCCTCCCGATCGCGGCGTTGATGTCGGTCATCCGGTAGTTGTAGCCGAGCTCCGTATGGAGGTACTTCTCGCTCTGGCCGTGGTTGATGATCCGGCGGAGGCGGGCATCGTACTCGGCCGAGGCCGTCGTCACCATCCCCCCTTCCCCGGTCGCCATGTTCTTCGTCGCGTAGAAGGAGAAGCAGGCGAGGTCGCCGAGGCTGCCGGTCTTCTGCCCCCGGTAGGTGGCCCCGTGGGCCTGGGCGGCGTCCTCGATGAAGATGAGATCCCGAGCATCGCAGATCTTGTTGACCACCGCGGCGTCGCAGGGCTGGCCGTAGAGGTGGACGGCGATCACGGCCTTTGTCTTCTCGGTGATCTTGACGATGATGTCGGCCGGGTCGATCGTGGCGGTCGCCGGATCGACGTCGGCAAAGACCGGCACCGCCCCGCACATCGAGACGCTTGATGCGGTCGCAAAGAACGTGAACGCCGGGACGACCACCTCATCCCCCGGCCCGACCCCGGCCGCGAGCAGCGCCGCGTGGAGGGCGGTGGTCCCGTTGCTCGTGGCAACGGCGTGCGGGACACCGCAGTAGGCGGCGAACTCGTCCTCAAACGCGGCGGTGACCGGGCCCTGGGCGATCATGCCGGAGGCGAGGACGGCGAGAACAGCAGTATTCTCCTCGTCCCCGAGGGTTGGTTGGGCGATAGGGATGTGCATGGAATTTCCAACTCCGGAAGCAGATGTCATGTTTCTTTCGCTTACGTTTATATGTGAGTTTGCATTTTTGACCGAAAAGTTATGGGGAAACCCTTAACCCTCCGAATGAGACGGGAACGGAGGGTTCATTACGCCTTGCCGGCGCTTCACTCACAGTGATCTACAATATCGATCCGGACAACAACCTCGTCTATACCACCCACATCATGCCCATAGAAAAAGCGCACTGAAGATACGGGCGCATTTGAACTGCCCGGACGCACCATGATGGCGGCTGCCGCGACCCAATATTGATGCGAGTGTCATGAGCGCGCCGACTCCACGGTACGGCGTCCCGTTCACTTTCAGCCCGCACACGGCTCTCTTTTATCTTGCGGGGGTGAAGGGGGCGGCGCGGGAAGACCCCACCCTTCAGGGTGGGGTAGTTCACGCCGGTTTCACAGAGGAGGGCCAGCACCATGTAGCACCTGCTGTAGTATGCCATCGATACGGTCTCCTCAAGTCGCCCGTTTTCGTCGTGCGCACAACCTCCGCCGCGGTCGCCCCCTCAAAGAACGGCTCGCCGGGTCGAAGGGGAAACCCGGGAGATCGTCCCGGTCAACCGCCGGCAGTCCCCTCCCTCCGCAAAGGCCGGTTCGGGCTTCCGGACAGCGCACACCTGCATGCTCCCGGGAACACGCACAATTACGCCGGCCACACCCGAGGCTGCTGGTCGGTTAAGGACTGATCGTGTACCACCAAAAAAACGGTATAGACGTAATATTGCCGGGCAATCGAGATGAGGGGCAAAAATGTTGCGACTGCCGCTAAAAGGACAAAAGGAAAACTATGTATGCCCGAAAGATATATTCCCAGCGCATGATACGACAACCGGTTAACTCCACCAACCTCCGGTCGGTCGGATACGACCCCGGGCCCGGCACCCTGGAGATCGAGTTCACGAACGGCTCTGTCTACCAGTACCTGGACATCCCTGCAACGGTTCACCAGGGACTGGTGACCGCCTCCTCCCACAGGGACTACTTCGCCCGGCAGATCAGGGACCGCTACCCCTACCGGAAGATTGAGTGAACTATCCCCCGCGTGCGCCGGGGGTCTACACGCTCCGACCCGAGAACCCCGCGGAGATAAAAAAAGGTCTTTTTTGTTGAGACCGCAGAGTTAAAAGATTCAGGCGGAGCCCTTCTGCTCCGCATCCTTCTTCCGGTAGCCCTCGAGGAGGACCGTCACCAGGTTCTTCACGGGCGTATCCGTACAATCCGCAATATGGAACTCGCAGAACGGGCAGACCGTCACCACCACATCCGCACCCGTCGCCTTCACGGCCTCGTTGCGCTTCGCCCCGAGGGCTCTTGCCTCCTCCGGCACCCCCGACCGGACGCCGCCGCCGGCGCCGCAGCACTCCGCGGGCATCTCCACGAACTCCCGGACCCCCTGGACGAGAAGCGCCCGCGGCTCCTCGCGGATCCCCTGGCCCCGGAGGAGGTGGCAGGGGTCGTGGTAGGTCGCCCGGACGTCGAGCTTCGCCGGGGGCTCGATCCCGTACTCCGTCAGGATCTCGGTGACGTCTTTCACCGCAAACGGCGTCTCGTAATCGTTCTTCAGCGTCGCCCCGCACCCGGCGCAGATCGTCATCACGGTCGCGATCCCCCGGCGGGCGAAGGCCTCGATGTTTCTCTTCTTCAGGTCCGCGACGTCCGCCGTCTGCCCCGTCCGGATCAGCGGCGAACCGCAGCAGACCTGGTCGTGGGGGACGATCACCCGGATCCCGTTGCGCTTCATGACCTCCATCGCGTCGAGGGCCGTCTGCGGCACCCGGCCGTTGAACATGCACCCGACGAAGAACCCCACCTCGCCGCGGACGGGGCCGTCGGGCTCGATCACCTCCGGCACCTGCTCAAGGAACGTCGGCTCGGTCCGTTCGACGCTCCGGCCCGTCTCCCGGATCAGCCGCGCCACCTCCTGGTGGCGGGGGAGGGTCAGCCCGCGCCGGTTCGCGAGTTCCCGGAGCTTCTCGATGGCTTTCCCCGGGACGTCGATCTCCTTCGGGCAGACCTCCAGGCAGCGCTTGCAGGTCGTGCAGTAGAAGAGCCCCTTCTCGATCGCGTCGCAGATCCGGTCCCCCGAGTCCCGCGGATCGAGCGCGAGGCGCATCTCCTGCCGGAGCACCGTCGGCCCCGCGAACTCCGTCACCTGGAGCGCCGGGCAGGCCGAGACGCAGGAGAGGCACTCGATACAGTCCCGGAGCGGCTTGATCGCCTCGATCTCCTCCCGTGTCGGGAGCTCTGCGTCCGGCGCCGGGCAGATCCGGGCGATCTTTGCTATCACCGGGGTCATATCCACCGTCAGGTCCCGCAGGACCGGGAGAGCCAGCGGCTCGACCGTCATACCGTCGCGGGCCTCCGCCATGCAGGCGAGGACGGGCGTCCCGTCCACCCTGACGGCGCAGCTCCCGCACTGCCCCGACCCGCAGCAGTAGCGGTAGGCGAGCGTCGGGTCGTGCCCGTCGCGGACCGCGTGGAGGGCGTGGAGCACCCGGGCGCCCTCGTTGAGCCGGACTGTGTACTCCTTGAAGTGCGGCTCCGCGTCCACGGCCGGGTCGTAGCGGGAGACCCGGATCGTGATCGCCTTCATGCCGGCACCTCCCGCCGCTCGATCCCTTCCCTGGCAAGCGAGACGTAGGTGTGGCCGAACGGCGACGTCGCCGGGTCGGCCACGGTCACGACTTCAGCGTCCCGCCGGACATGGGCTCCCCGGTTCTCCGGCCGGAGCAGGGCGCACCGGACGATCAGGGATGCCGTGGTGCACATGTTCCGGACCGTACAGCAGTCAAGGAGGTTCGCGGCCGAGGCGGCGAAGAGCCGCTGGTCGGCGAGCCGCTTGATATGCCCGAGCGCCGTCCGGAGGTCGGGGGCGCTCCGGAAGATCCCGGCCTGGTTCCACATCGTCAGTTTCAGGTCCTTGCGCACGTCCGCAGGGCTCACGGCCCCCTCAAAGAAGGCGTCAAGCATCCGGAGCACCCCGTCGGCCCGGGCGGGGTCGAGGTGGCCGCCCCGTTCCGGCGCCTTTCCGGCGAACTCGCCGGCCCGTTTCCCGAAGACCTGCGTATCCGCGAGCGCGTTCCCGCCGAGGCGGTTTGCACCGTGCACCCCGCCGGCCACCTCCCCGCAGGCGAAGAGGCCCGGAATGGTCGTCCGGCATTCAGGCGTGATCCGGAGGCCCCCCATGATGTGGTGGGCGGTGGGCGCCACCTCCATCGGCTCCCGCCGGATATCCACGCCGTAGGCGAGGAACTGCTCGAGCATCACCGGGAGCCGGGCCTCGATCCGTTCCGCCGGGAGGTGGGTCACGTCGAGGTAGACCCCGCCGCGGCTCGTCCCGCGCCCTTCCAGCACCTCGGTCGCGATCGCCCGGGCCACCACGTCCCGGGTCGAGAGCTCCAATCGGTCGGGGTCGTAGCGCTGCATGAACCGCTCCCTTCGCGCGTTCAAGAGGATCCCGCCTTCGCCCCGGACCGCCTCCGTCACCAGCCGGCCGCGGGCGTCGTAGGGGTAGACCGCGCCCGTCGGGTGGAACTGGACCATCTCCATATCGATCAGCTCCGCCCCTGCGCGGTAGGCCATGGCGAACCCGTCCCCGGTCCCGGCGGCGGAGTTCGTGGATATATCGTAGGCCTGCGTCCCGCCGCCCGTCGCAAGCACCGTCGCGTCGGCCAAAAAGAGGACGGCGTCCCCGTCCCGGTCGAGGGCGACGGCGCCCGCGACCGCACCGTTCTCGTCCGTTACGAGGTCGACGACCGAGACCTCCTGGTACAGCTGCGTATCCGTCGCGTCGAGGCGGTCAAGGAGGGTCATCATCATCTCGTGGCCGGTCCGGTCCCCGGCGTAGCAGGTCCGGGGGAACCGCTGCCCCCCGAACGGCCGTTGCGCGACCTGCCGATCTTCCGTGACGTCGAAGACCGCCCCCCACCGGACGAGGTCCGTGAGCCGCTCCGGCGCCTCCCGGGTGAGGACGTCCACGAGCGCCGGGTCGTTGAGGTACGCCCCGCCCCTGAGCGTATCCTCGCGGTGGACGCTGATCGAGTCCTGATCCCGCAACACGGCGTTGAAACCGCCTTCTGCCATCGTCGTACACCCGCCTTTTCCGGCGATGGTCTTGGAGACCAGGACCACGCCGCCGTACCGTGAGGCCTCGATCGCAGCCCGCGCCCCGGCGCCGCCGCTTCCGATAACCAGCACGTGCGCGTCCACTATCTCGTCTACAAGCATCTTATTAGTCTGTGCGTTGTATACTATCATAAAGTAATTGCAGGGGACGCGTGAGCCAGAATGAGGCTTTTAATGAAGTTTGGCGGCACCTCCGTCGGGGAAGCCGACTGTATCCGGCGGGTTGCAGATATCGTAGAACCACATCACAGGGCAGGCGACGAGGTCGCCCTGGTCGTATCAGCATGCTCGGGGATCACCGACCAGATCATCGCGATGGCCGATGAAGTCGTAAAAAGCAAGGAACAGCCCCCTCTCGGGACGTTCCTCGCCGCGATGCGGGCCCGGCACACCCGGCTCCTCGGGGAAGTGGCCCCCGACTACGCCGGCGAGGTGACGGCGGTCATCGACGACCGGCTCACCCGGCTGCAGAACATCCTCACCGCCGTGCACACCTTAAAGGAACTGACTCCCCGGTCCCGCGACTACATCATCTCCTTTGGAGAACGGCTCTCCGCCCCGATCGTCGCGGCCGCCCTCCGGCAGCGGGGGATCCCGTCGGTCGCCCTCGACGGTGCCGCGGCCGGGATCGTCACGACGGCAAACCACGGGGACGCCCGTGCCCTTCCCGCGAGCGAGACGAGCATCCGGAGCCGGGTCGTGCCGTTGCTTGCCGACTCCGTCCCGGTGGTCATGGGCTTTATGGGGGCGACCGAGCAGGGGGTCGTCACCACCCTCGGGCGGAGCGGCTCCGACTACTCGGCCGCCGTCATCGGCGCCGGGATCGATGCCGACGAGATCTGGATCTGGACGGACGTCGACGGGGTGATGACCTCGGACCCCCGGATCATCAAGGACGCCCGGGTCCTCAACGACATCTCCTACCTTGAGGTGATGGAGCTCTCCTACTTCGGCGCGAAGGTCCTCCACCCGCGGTCGGTCGAACCCGCGATGCAGAAGGATATACCGATCCGGGTCCGGAACACCTTCCGGCCCGACCACCCCGGGACGATCATCCTCCGTGACGAGCACCGGGAAAAAAGGGTGGTCAAGGCCATCGCCCTGATCGAGAAGGTGGCCCTGGTCAACGTCAACGGTGCGCAGATGATCGGCCGCCCCGGCGTCGCGAAGACGATCTTCTCCGCGCTCGCGGAGCGGGAGGTGAACGTCATGATGATCTCGCAGGGCTCAAGCGAGGCCAACATCTCCCTCATCGTCGACGAGTCCCACCTTGAGGCCGCGATCGCGGCCCTCACCCCGATCGCGAAGCAGGGCGTCGTGCGGGAGGTCACGTACGACCGGGACGTCGCCGCGGTCGCCGTCGTGGGCGCGGGGATGGCCGGCACCCCGGGGACGGGCGGCCGGATCTTCTCGGCGCTCGGGCGGGCGGGAATCAACACCATGATGATCTCGCAGGGCTCCTCGGAGGTGAACGTCTCGTTCGTCGTCAGGGGCGGCGACGGCAAACGGGCGCTCCAGGTATTGCACGACGAATTCCGGCTTTCGGAGAACTCTGATGACTGAACATACCTACCGCGAGGCGGGGGTCGATATCGACCTCGAGGCCCG
Organism: Methanoculleus sp. 10; assembly: GCF_913757945.1. Classification (NCBI taxonomy): domain Archaea; kingdom Methanobacteriati; phylum Methanobacteriota; class Methanomicrobia; order Methanomicrobiales; family Methanomicrobiaceae; genus Methanoculleus; species Methanoculleus sp. 10. The sequence goes on from NZ_CAJYDP010000006.1 coordinate 107,619, forward strand.
GGCGGTGCGGGCGCTGATCGAGACCCTCACCTACCGGAGGACCGGCACGTTCCCGATGCTCGGGAAGGTCGGGCACTTTGCCGGGCTGATCGACTGCGGCCCCTTCGTCCTCGCGCTCGCGGTCGACGGCGTCGGCACGAAGATGCTCGTCGCCGATGCGCTCCATGACTGGCGGACGGTCGGGATCGACTGCATCGCGATGAACGTCAACGACCTCTACGTGATGAACCTCGAACCCGTGGCGTTCGTCGACTACATAGCGACCGACGCCCTCTCGGTCGAGAAGATGGCCCAGATCGGGCAGGGTTTGAACGAAGGCGCCCGGCAGGCGAACATGAACATCGTCGGCGGCGAGACCGCGACCCTCCGGGGGCTCGTGAACGGCCTCGACCTCGCGGGGACGTGCCTCGGGGTCCAGAAGAAGGAGAAGGTCGTCACTGGTGAATCGATCGTCCCCGGCGACGTGATCGTCGGCGTCCCGTCAAGCGGCATCCATAGCAACGGTTTAACGCTCGCCCGCAGGGTCGTCGAGAAGCACGCGTCCTACGACACGCGCCTCTCAAACGGGAAGACCCTCGGGGAAGAACTCCTGACGCCGACCCGGATCTATGCCGAGGTGCTCCGGGTGACGGAGGCCTGCGCCGTCCACGGGATGTGCCACATCACCGGCGGCGGTCTCCTGAACTTCGGGAGGCTCTCGGGATACGGGTTCTCCCTCACCGACCCGCTTGAGGTCCCGGCCATCTTCCGCTGGCTGCAGGAGACCGGTGGCATCGGCGATGGGGAGATGTACCGCACCTTCAACATGGGCATGGGCTACGCGTTCGTCGCCCCGGAGGAGAGCGTGGCCGCGATCCGATCGATCGTCCCCGGCGCCCGGGTGGTCGGCGAGGTGACGGAGGAGCCCGGGGTCCGGCTCGAGGGCGTCGAGATCCGATGATTGCAAGGGTCCCTCTCGTCTTCTGATTTTTGCGTGCCGGGTGCCCGTGCGGCGCTATCCGCAACGCTCACCCTCCCTCCGGTCACACGCGCAGTCCTACGGGCCGTCGCTCGCCCCGCTACTCACGCCCCGCCGCCGCGCTCCTCAAAGTAGTGCAGCGCCCCCGGGACCTGCTCCCTGACCGTCCGCAGGAAGTAGTTCATGAGGTCGGGATCGGCCACCTGGAACGAGTGCTGCATCGCCCGTTCGGTATCCTTGGTGAGCCCCCCCTTCTGGTCCATCTCCGCCCTGATGTCGCGGATGGCGTTATCGACGTCCTGTTCGCTCTCCCACTTCAGCACAGATATCGTTCGTGCCATTCTTTTCACCCGGCGCCGGGTATGGGGGGAGGTCCTATTTTAGATTAACCCTCTGCTGGAGAAAAAAGAGAAATTCAGGCTTCGCTCCGATCGAGGGGCACCTTTTCGGCCTTCTCACCGACGAGCGCGCTGTTCCCGGCGGGGTCCTCGAGGACGACCGTGAAGGGGAAGGCCACCTCCCGTGCGGCGGCGAGCGTCTCCTGCATCCGGAGCGCGGCGGCCAGTTCGTCGTCGCTCTCGGGGTTCGCGAGGATGGTCGCCACCGCCTGCTCGAAGCGGGAGAGGACCCCCTCGACGTTGGTGACGAACCCTTCGCAGGCGGTCCCGGGCTCGACCGCGAGCCCGAGTTCCGGGATCCGGATCGTCCCCGTCGTGCTCCGCACCACCCGGGTGGCGAGGTCGCCGGGCTCCTCGACCCGCACCGTCCACCGGACGGGGTCGTGCTCCCCGAGGATGATGGTATCGGTGTGCCGGTAGCCGCAGGCGTCGCAGGCGATCGCGACGAGCAGGAGGTCGGGGAAGTGGGGGATATCGATGCGGTGGTGCACGATCTGGATCCCGGCCCCGCACGCCGGGCAGGTTCCCGGGCTGGTCTCCCGCACTACAGGCCCCCGCCGATCTTCTCGCGGGAGACCTTGACGGACATCGGCGTGATGACGACGTACTTCTGCTCGCCGAGACCGACGATGTCGCCGTTCACATCCTTTGCCACGTCGCGGAGGTCCTTTAAGACCCGCTCGAACGTCACCTTGTCCATCTTCAGCCGCCCGATGTCGACGATGACGATGTTGCCGTTGTAGACCTCGTCTTTGACACGGGGGGTATCCTTGAGGTCGGCGATGGTGGCGATCTTGATATACATGGATGCCGGCTCTTCTTCGGTCGCACTCTCGTAGGAGGCGAGGTCGAGCTCCATGTATTCGTCCTGATCCCTGACGGGGCTTTTACCGAGGATGCTGTCAAAGAGCTTTTTAACCATAGAAAAAATGAGGGAAGAATTTTATTTAATAGTATCTTTTGATTTCCGCGTCAGATCTCAAGATTCCAGAGATCGTCCCCGACATAGTGGAGGCTCCTGACCGACTTGCCCTTCTCCTGCCGCTCCATATCGGCGGCGTCAGAGAGCGCAACCCCGACAGCGAGCGGTTTCCCGTAGCGCTCCTCGACGACCTGCACCGGGCGCCCCTCCCGGACGTCCGGCGAGATCGATATGATCCCGGGGCGCATGATGTCCGCGCCGTTTACAACGAACCTGACCGCGCCGGCATCGACCACCACCCGCCGCTCGGGGAGCGGGTGCTCGATGAGGCCCCGCAGGGTGGGGAAAGCCCAGTCCCCGGAGGCCATCAGGAGCGGTTTTTTATCGACAAGGTAGACCTCGACGGGGGCATCCGTCTCCACCCGCTCGATCCGGTCGGACCGGAACTGTTCGGCCGACGGACCGATCTCGCCGCTAAGTCGGTCGAGAAGCCCGGCTATCTGCGTTTTCCTGATGACATGGCGTTTTTTTACGGTGAACTTCGGCATGGAACCCTGACCTCGGGGGCGGATTGCTCCCCGCAACAGTGCGGTTATATTTAAGTAGCTTCCTCACTCAAATATATTACTCCAGAAAGGACGGCACAGGGTAATCATATGACGCCAAGACCGTTGGATATTTTAGATCAGGTACTGAATCGTCAGCCCGTCATCATCAGCCTCAAAGGTGGAAGGGAGATCCGGGGGATCCTCCAGGGATACGACGTTCACATGAATCTGGTATTGGATAAGGCAGAAGAAGAAACCGGCGGCACGGCGCAGAAACTCGGCACGCTGATCGTCCGCGGCGACAACGTAATTTACATAACCCCTTCAGTTGAATGAGTAGGTGAGAGTTCATGTCAAAAGGCACACCCTCGATGGGCAAACGGCAGAAGCGCACCCATATCGCCTGCAGGCGTTGCGGCAAGATATCGTTCCACGCACAGCACAAGGTCTGTGCGTCCTGCGGGTTCGGCAGGAGCCCGAGGATCCGCAGTTACCGCTGGACGGAGAAGAAGGCAAAGGTACCGACGCATTAGAGCTGGATCATGTGTGGTATCGTTGGCATCGTCGATGCTGGCGGTGTCTCTTTTCCGCTGTACTATGCCCTGTACGCTCTCCAGCACCGGGGGCAGGAGAGCGCGGGGATCTCTACTTTTGAAGGCACGACCCTGTACACGCACAAGGCGCAGGGGCTCGTTGCCGAGGTCTTCAACAGCCACACCCTGCAGGGACTGCGGGGCAACGTCGGGATCGGCCACGTCCGCTACCCGACGACCGGGTCGAAGGTGCCGGAGAACGTCCAGCCGTTCAACTTCCGGTACCAGGGGCTCAACCTCGCGATCGCCCACAACGGCAACCTGGTCAACACGGCCGAACTCCGGGAGGAGTACGAGCGCCGGGGGCAGATCTTCTGCACGACGACCGACACCGAGATCATCGGGAACCTCATCGCCGAAGCGCTCCGGACCTCAAAAAGCATGGAGGACGCCGTCCGGCTCTGCATGCGGCGCCTGCGGGGCTCCTATGCCGCCGTCGCGCTGTTAAACGGGACCATCTACGCCTTCCGCGACCCGCTCGGCATCAAACCGCTCTGTATCGGGAGGATCGACCAGGGGTACATCGTCGCCTCGGAGAGCGTGGCGATCGATGCGCTGGACGGCACGCTCGTCCGGGACGTGCGGCCGGGAGAACTCGTCCGGATCGACGAACACGGGCTCTCCTCGATCCAGATCGCGACCGCGAACCGGCGGGCGCACTGCATCTTCGAGTACATCTACTTCGCCCGCGCCGACTCGGTCATCGACGGGACGCTGGTCTACGACGTGCGGCGCCGGATCGGGCAGAAACTCTACGATGCAGATCCCGTCGAGGGCGAGATCGTCTGCCCGGTCCCCGACTCCGGGACCGCCTACGCCGCCGGCTACGCCGAACGGTCCGGCATCCCGTTCGTCGAGGGGCTGATGAAGAACCGTTACATGGGCCGGACGTTCATCATGCCGACCCAGCAGCAGCGGGAACGGGCGGTCCGGATCAAGCTCAACACCGTCCGCAGGAACCTCAAGGGCCGGCGGGTGATCCTCGTCGACGACAGCATCGTCCGGGGGACGACGTCGCGGCGGATCGTGAACATGATCCGCGAGGCGGGAGCAAAGGAGATCCACCTCCGGGTCGGCTCTCCGGCGATCATCGCCCCCTGTTACCTCGGTGTGGATATGCCCACCCGCACGGAACTGATCGCGAGCAGCAGGGACGTCGAGGCGGTCCGGGAGAGCATCGGGGCGACATCGCTCACCTACATACCGCTTGAGGACCTGATGGGCGCGATCGGGTGCGGCGAGCGCGACCTCTGCACCGGGTGCCTGACCGGGTGCTACCCGGTGGAGATCCACGGGGAGAAGAGCTGCCACTGTGCCGTGGACTACGTGGCCGGCACGCACCAGTCCAACCTCTCGACCTTCGGGAAGCAGCAGACGTCGTAGCCTGTGCAGGTGCCGGCGGGGCGCTTCCCGTTCCCGGTGGGCGGGGGGGCTCCCGGCGGTGCCCGCGCCTGCTCTCCCTTTTCGCGGCTCAATCTCGATACGCGGAGAGATCCCCCGGGGAGCCAGGTTCTGGCCGGGTCTTGCCGGTCCTTTCCTGATCTTTGCTGATCTTTCTCGATCCTTCCCGGCCCTTCCCGGCCCTTCCCGGCCCTTTCCAGGAAACCGGCGTCAGCGCCGCTCCCGGGCACGGCTTCCCGCTGGCTATCGCCATGACTGCCCTCGCCCCCGGGAGGGGGTTACAGGCGTATGGCAATCTGTAGAATTTGAGTCTGGACGCTGAAGACACGAGCCAGAGACAGGGGAGGGGACGAGCCCCCTCCCCGTCAGCCCCTCCCCCCGTGGCGATAGCCACCACGGTCCAGTGCACGGGGAGATCCCGGGAAGATCCCACCCCGGGTCGGCTCTCCTCATCCTTCCCGGGAAACCGATGTCAGCGCCGCTCCCCGGGCACGGCTTCCCACCGGGTATCGCCCTGACTGCCCTCGCCCCCGGGAGGGGTGGGGGCTGCCGGAGAAGCGTATGAGTATGCTACCGGTGTGAAGCGCGGCCAGGGCGGGGGCTGCCGGAGCGGGACTTTTGGGTACTATTTTGTCCGGGGCATCGCTTGCAACCGCGAGATCCCGCGCGTGGCCGGACCGGTTCCGGGCCTGCCGGGCGCGTGCGCGCCGGCTCATCGGAGGGGACGTCCTGGGGGAGGAGAAGAGCGGGCGCAATACCGGGAAAGCGTGTGCAAAACAGGAGATAGCGAGGGATGGATTTGAACCATCGGTCTACGGGTTATGAGCCCGCCGGGATTTCCTGACTACCCCACCTCGCTGCTCATCTGTGAGGTATATACCATTGTGCTTCCGGGGATATATAGTTATCTGAGGTTCCGGCCGCCGTCGCCCTCCCAATCTTTAATAGGGCGTGCATCATACCTCCGCCGCATGGAAGAGAACCGACCGATGGACGACGAACTGCAGCGCCTCCGGGAAGAGCGCCTCAGGGAGCTCGAGGCCCGGATCCAGGGCGGCCGGGGCGGGGTCATCGAGATCACCGACGGTACGTTTCAGGACACGGTAAGCAGGCATCCGTTCCTGGTCGTCGATCTCTGGGCGGACTGGTGCGGCCCCTGCCGGATGGTGGCCCCGGTGATCGAGGACCTTGCGCGTGACTTTGCCGGCCGGGTGACCTTCGGCAAGTGTGACGTCGACCAAAACCGCGTGATAGCGGCACAGTTCAGCGTAACGGCGATACCGACGCTGCTGTTCTTTGCAAACGGCGCACTCATCGACCGGGCGGTCGGCGCGCTCCCGAAAGAGGCCGTCAGGGCACGGGTGATGCGAGCGTTTTCGACCGGTTAGAGGATCCCGCCCTGCCGGTGCCGGAGCATCTCGGAGAGCCGCGCGGCCATGATAAAATCGTTCCGGGAGAGCCCGCCGATGGCGTAGGTGTACCAGGCGACGTCCACGTACCGGCCCATCCGGATGGCGATATCCGGGAGATGGTTCTCCCGCGCCGAGAAGGCGGCGACCTCCCGGAGGAACGCCATGGCCTCGGCAAACCCCGCACAGGAGAACCGGGCATGCAGGTGCCTGTCCTCAAGCGACCAGTCCGGGACCTCCGGCAGGAGGTCTGCGATCTCCCGCCGGGTCAACGGTGCCGTATCCGCGACATCAGGGCTGATCGGTTCGGACGAAAGAGCCATTGGTTGATCCCTCTCCGGCGAGGATGAAAAAGGTTCTTCTTTTCGGCCGGAGGGATGTCCCGGCGGTCAGGGGTGGCGCCTGAGGTAGTCGCGGATCGCCGCCGACTCTATCCACCCCGAGTCGAGCCTGCCGATGATCTTCTGGATGGCGGAGGCCTGTTTCAGGATCTCCTCGCCGGTATGGTTCTCCCCCATGCAGGCGAGCCCCACGATCACCTGCAACGGGTTCCTGATGTGGTCGCCGAGGATGGCGAACTGTTCGATGTTCCTCCCGAGCTGGGCGTATGCCTCCAGTTTCTCCTCCTCGAGCTCCGCGAGTTTCAGGGTGGCGGCGAGGTCGTTTGCGAGCGCGGTGAGGATATCGACTCCGTCGTCGCTCAACCGGTCGCCCGCGGTCCGGGCGACGGCAAAGACGCCGAGGACGCTCTCCCCCGCCATCATGGGTATCGCCCGGAGATCGCCGGACGATCCCGGAGAGCCGGCGAGATCTCCTGCGACGACCTCCTTTGTGTCGAACGCCCGCCGGATAAGCCCCGCGGCCGCCCGGCCGGAGAAGAGAGGCAGGCAGTCGTCGTCTGAGGCGGCAGCCGGGACGAGTTCCTCGCCCTCTCTCAGCCATATCCCGATGACGATCCCCTCCCGCACGCTGCCGAGGCATGTGCAGGCCCTCCGGAGAAGGTCGGGAGCATCCCGCTCCCGCACCAGCATGCCGGAGAGTTCCGCCGCGCCCCGGAGCAGGATCTCCGTCCTCCGCTGTTTCGTGATATCGACGATGGTGCAGACCGCATCGTCGCCCGGGAGGGCCCCCGCGGAGATCACGACGTGCCGGCGCACCCCCCCGGTGCCGGTGAATGTCGCCGCGTGGTCAAAGACCGCGCCATTCTCCAAGAGTTCCGCGAGAAACGCCCGGACTCCCGCCTCATCCCCCCAGAACGATCTCAGGGAGGCGCCGCGGAGGTCGCCGGACCTGCAGCCCAGGATCTCCGCGGCGCGCCGGTTGGCCTCTGCGATCCGGAGGTCCCTGCGGTCGACGACGAAGATGCCCGCCTGGGAATGTCTGAAGATGCTGTGGTACCGCCTCTCCCGGTCCCGCAGAAGGCGGACGAGGTAAAAGACGATGACGGCGATCCCGATCAGGGTGATGAACTCGGCGGTTGCCCGGGTGAGGGAGATGGCGTCGGGGAAGGCAAAGAAGTAGAGAGTCCCGACGTAGAGCGACGCAAGCAGCAGGGAGAAGTAGAGACCGTGCCGCTCGTAGTAGTAGACCGCAAGGACGATCGGTATGTAGAGGAGGTGCTGGAAGATCTCCGGGAGCCCGTGGATCTGACCGTACACCATGAGGGAGAACGCTAGGGCCGACGTGGCCAGCAGCGTGAAGAGCCGGATCGCTGATCCCCGGCCCGGGACCTGATTGGCATCGTGCGGCATGCGATCATACGCCGTATCGGCGCGTAGCGCTTTAAAGGCACCGATCTGTCACCGTAGGCGGATCCGGCCCCTGTAAAGGCGCTAAACCAAAAACCGGGAGGGTTATGGGGGATCTCTCCCCGCCTCACTCCAGCTTCCGGACCAGGAACGCCACGTTCTCGGCGAACCGCCGGACCGTCCGGATACCCTCCTCGTCGTTCCGGGCCTCTCCCGGTGCCAGCCCAAAGACCATGTTCCAGTAGGTCGACCCCGGCACGATCATATCGTTGATCAAAAAGAACATCCAGAGCTCCTGGAGCGTCGCGGTATGCCCGCCGCGTCGGGCCACGACGATCGGCCCGCCCACCTTCCGCGAGAGGAAGGCGTCCGACGACATCGATACCATACCGATCCGCTGCAGCGCCGCGAGAACGTCGCCCCGGGCGGTGCCGAAGTAGACCGGGGTCCCGACGATGAACCCGTCAGCCTCCCGGACCTTTTCGATGATCTCGTTTAACCCGTCGTCAAGAGCGCACGCTCCCCCGGTGCAGAGCCCGCAGGCGGTGCAGGACCGGATGTGCATCTCCGCAAGCAGCACGATCTCGGTCGCTATCCCTTCGCGCTCGAGGACCGCTGCACACTCCTCGAGGACCTGCGCGGTGTTCCCCTCGAGCCGGGGACTCCCGCAGAGCAGTACCACTTTTCCCATCTCACACCTCGATCAGCCGGTAGGACGCGTCGCCAAGCCCGATCCGGGCGGCGTAGGCGATCTGGTAGTTGCCGTCCGTGTAGTCCCAGATCCCCTTAAACTTGTCCTCCCCCGGGGCGAGGTTCTCCCCGAGCGCCGTCCGGGCAATCCCCCGCTCGCTGTTGACGAGGTCAAGGCTCGCGTGGTCGATCGCGACCGGATCGGTGGAGGCGAGGATCCCGATGTCGGGAACGATTGGAGCGTCGCTCCAGGGGACGCAGTCGCAGTCCGGGGTGATCGCGAGGAGGAAGTTGATGTAGCCCACCCGCCCCGGTTTGTCGCGGACGGCGCCGAGGGCGTACTCGCAGACCCTCTCGATGAACGGCCGGATCTCCGTCGTCCAGTCAAACTCGATCGCCCCGAGGTCGCAGGAGCGCATGCAGTCGCCGCACCCGACGCAGCGCTCCGGGTTGAACCGCGCCCGCCCCTCGACGAGGGTCACCGCCGCCTGCGGGCAGACCTGGATGCACCTCCCGCACCCCCCGCACCGCTCGATCTCCACGAACGGCCGGCCGGCGTGCTGCTCCGCCTTCCCCGAGGGCGGGGCGCAGCCCATCGCCAGGTTCTTGATCGCGCCCCCAAACCCGGCGAGGTCGTGGCCCTTGACGTGCGAGAGGACGAGCATGCTGTCGGCCGCAAGGATACCCCCGGCGATCCGGACGTTCTCGAAATGGTTCCCCCCGACCGCGACCTCCTTCCAGTAGCCGCCCGAAAGGCCGTCGGCGATGATCACCGGGGCGCCGACGACCGCGTAGGCAAACCCGTGCTCGATCGCGGTGACGGTGTGCCGGACGGCGTCGGCCCTGCTCCCCGCATAGAGGGTGCCGGTATCGGTGACGAACGGGTGGGCCCGGCGCTCCTTCACCTTATCGACCACCTGCCGGGCAAAGACCGGGTTGATGTAGGTGTCGCACCCCCGCTCCCCGACGTGGAGTTTGACGGCCGTAAGGTCGCCGGGGCGGACCACGTCGCCGAACCCGGCCGCGTCGAAGAGGCGGCGGATCTTCTGGACTCTGCTCTCGTGGTGGCTCCTTGCCCGGAGGCCGGCGAAAAAGACATCTGCCATCGTCGTCTGCTCCTTCGCAGGTACTCTCGGATCAGTGAGGGATAAGGGTTGTGCCGCCCGGTCAGGGCCCCGAGAGGTCGATACCCCCGTTTGAGGTGGTGACGGTGATCGTCGGCCCCCCGTCGCCGAGCAGACCCGTGACCGAGGTCCCCGTCGACTCGCTGACCCGGAGCGGGAGGCCGCGGACCGTCACCCTGCCGTTCGAGGTGGCGGCGACCACGCGGGCGTCGAGGTCTTCCGCGAGCCGGAGCGCGATCCCGCCGTTGCTTGAGGATATCATCACGTCCTCCCGGACGGCGGAGATGGTGGCGGAGATGGGGCCGTTTGAGGTCCGGAGCGCGAGCACCCCGCCGCAATCCTCTACCGTGACGGCGCCGTTGCTCGTCGTTGCAGTGACGTAGCCCTCGACGCCACGGAGATCGATCCCGCCGTTCGACGACGCCGCACGGAGATCGCCGCCGCGAGCACCGTCCACGTGCACCGGGCCGTTCGACGTCGCAAGTTCCGTTCCGGCCACCCGCACCCCCGAGAGTTCGATCCCGCCGTTCGAACTCTCGACCCGTTGCAGGACAACGTCCGGCGGCACCCGTATCGTGTAGTCCACGCTCGCCCGGACGTTTAAGCCGGTGTACACGGTCTCGATCCGGAGGGGATCGCCCTCCGCCACCTCGATCCCGACCTTCGCGAGTTCCGCCCGGCCGTAGACGGTCCGTTTGACCGCCGTAACGGCGACGAAATCCTCCTCCCAGACGCTCACGTTCACGCCCCCGTTCCGGTTGACCACGACGACACCGCTTCCCGGCTCCACCGCGACCGTCCGGTCGAAGACCTCCGTCTCCTCAGGGCCCGGCACCCCGGTGCACCCGGCGAGAGTGGCGGCAGTGATGAGGACGGCGAGCGCAAGCACCGTATGAATGATCTTCTGCATATCCAACCCTCTCGCGTCGTCCCTCATGTTACTACCGCCTTCTGAAACGTCCGGCGGGCGAGGACATACATCACCGCCGCAAAGACGACGAGGTAGGCAAACGAGAGAAGGACATCGCCCGGAGTGGAGGAGTAACTCGCCCCGACGGCGAAGAACTCGCTCCCGAGGGCGAAGTAGCGGACCCCGCTGACCAGGTGGGTCAGGGGGTTGTAGAGCGAGAGGGTCTGCAGGACCGGCGGGAACGCCTGGATCGGGTAGAGGGCGTTCGAGACAAAGAAGAGCGGCAGGGTGAGAAGCGTGATGATCCCCTGCAGCCCTTCGGGGCTCTCGAGGCGCATCGATATCGTGGAGGAGAAGAGGAGGAACCCAAGCGAGAAGACACCGACGAACGCGAAGATCCCGAGGATTGAGACGGCGATCCGGGCGGGCGAGAACCCCGGGAAGAACCGCACGCCAAGGAGGAGCCCGAATGCCATGATGATGGCGACCTGGATGAACGACTTCGTCATCCCCGAGAGGCTGACCCCGAACATGATGTGGGTCCGGGGCATAGGGCTTGCCAGCATCTCCCGCATCAGCCCCCAGTTCTTATCGAAGAGGAGGCTGATCCCCCCAAAGAGGCTGGTAAACAGGGTCGTCATCGCGATCACCCCGGCGGCCATGAAGGTGAGGTAGTCGACCGGGACGACGCCTGCCGGGACCGGGACGGCCGAGGCGAACCGGTTGAAGTTCGAGGACATCGCAACACCGAAGAACGCCATCCAGAGCGCCGGCTGCAGGAGCGACGAGAGAAGTTGCGTCCGAAACCGGGTGAACCGGATCATCTCCCGCCAGTAGACGGTGAGGAACTCCCAGGCCACCCCCGTTCACGCCCCCGTATCGCGCAGTTCCCTGCCGGTGTAGTGGACGAAGACGTCGTCCATCGTCGGTTTCTTGAGGTTCACGCTCGCGATATCGATCCCGGCGTCGCGCACCCGCTCGACGATCCGCGGGAGACAGTGGCTCCCGTCGGCCGATATCGTGATCGAGAGGCCGCGGGGCGACTCCGTGACCGACCGGATCTCCCCGATCCCCTGGAGAGCCTCCCGGGCTTTTGCGTCGTCGCCGGTCTCGAGGTAGACGACGTCCTCGCCGAGGGTGTTCTTGAGCTCCTCCGGGGTGCCGGAGATGATGATCCTGCCGTGGTCGATGATGCTGATCCGGTCCGAGAGCATATCGGCCTCCTCCATGTAGTGCGTCGTCATGAATATCGTCGTCCCGGCCGCGTTCACCCCCCGGATGTAGTCCCACATCCGCATCCGCGTCTGGGGGTCGAGCCCCTGCGTCGGTTCGTCGAGGAAGAGGACCTCCGGCCGGGTCAGGAGACCCCGCGCGATCTGGAGCCGCCGTTTCATCCCGCCGGAGAGGTTCTTCGTCCGCTCGTTCCGCTTCGCTTCGAGTTCCACGACCGTGAGCATCTCGTCGATCCGCTTCTTGCGCTCGTCGCGGGGGATCGAGTAGAGCCGCCCGTGGAACTCCATCGTCTCCCAGACGGTGAGGTCGCGGTCGAGGACGTCGTCCTGGAAGACGATCCCGATCGCCTCCCTGACCCGCCCGGGCTCCCGGGCGACGTCGTGGCCGGCCACCCGCACCGTGCCTTTCTGGAGGGGGAGGAGCGTTGTTAAGATGTTGATGGTGGTGCTCTTTCCCGCGCCGTTCGGGCCGAGGAACGAGAAGATCTCGCCTTTCCGGACGGTGAAACTGATGCCGCGCACCGCCCAAAACCCGTTGAATGCATGTTCGAGGTCCCGCACCTCGATGATATCATCCCCGCCCATCGGTCACCGTCCGGTCCCGCCCGCGCTTGTACACCCTCATGTACGGTGCTCTCATATTTCCCTTTCCCTCCCGTTCTCCGGCGCGCCGCCCGGAGAGCCGCGCGGTCCCCGCCCCGCTCTCCCCGCCGCGAGCCTGCACGGAAAAACCGCGCCGGCAGCCGCTCATGGGCCGGCCCGGATAGGTATGCTCAAATACCAAAACTCCCCCATCCCTCCAGAGAGACGTATGTGCGGCTACTGTTTGCTCATCCCTGCCGGCGATACCCGGCCCCGGTCCCGGCGGAGCACCGCTCCCGGCGCCGGCGCGCAAGAGTTCGGGGAGCGGGCGGGAGAACGGCGGTGACCCCGGCCGCCCGGGCCTCCCTCTGCCTCCTCCTCCTCGCGCTGGCGCTTGTGCCGGCGGCAGACGGGCTCGTCGTCGCCAACACCGACCTGACGCCGGCGGAGGTGAACCTCCTCTTTGCGATGCGGGAGTACACCCTGACCTACAACGAGTATGCCGGCCGGCTCCCGGGATGGGTGACCGGGCCGTTTGAGAACGAGAAGGTCAACCTCTACATCGAGTCCCCCGACGGCGTCCTGGTCATCGGGATCACCTTCCACGGCCGGAAGATCGTTTCGTTCGACGCAAAAGGCTGCCCCGACCCGATCGTCACGGTGACGACCGACAGGGCGACGGTGGAGGAGGTCATGGCCTCCGACCGGCCGTTTGACACGTTCCGGGCGGCGATGAGGAACGGCACCGTCACGATCGAGGGCAACACCCTGCTCGGGACGCTACGGTCGGGGATGGTCCGGTTCGGGCTCCAGGTGATGGACGTCATCGGGCTGTGAGCGGAAAAAGAGGCGGCGGCGGGCCTCACAGGCCCGCGAGGCGTATGCAGAACCCGAGGGTCAACCCCGACATGGCCGATGTCGCCGAGAGGGCGGCGAGCACGAGGGCGTTCACCACCGGGCCGGTCATGAGCGGGGTGTAGGTCGGGTTGCGCTGCAGTCGCCGCACCGTCCGGAACGGTCGCGTGGTCGTCGAGATAGGGGGTTTGTAGCGTCGTATCCTCATGGAAACACCTCCTCGTACCGGGTGAATAATATTTCTTGTGAGTCGGTTGTTTCCCCGAATGATAATCGTTGCGGTTTTGCCCGCCGGGTATCCCGGATAGGGTGGAAGGGGCCTCGCCGCGACAGGTTTATCCGATCTCCGGCGAGAGAATCCCTACAGATGGATCGGTACACAGAGCTCCTCTTCTATGGTAAACACGCTTCTTTCGTCTGTTCTGGTCTCAATTTCGCCGCCGGCGGGCGGGAAAATCGGGTGCCTGCTGCGGCGGCCCCCGCCCGGATGATGATCGCGAACTTCTTTATGGGTCCCCTGCGGGAGCGATGAGCGCGATGGCAGAAGGATTACGGGCGGAGTGGGAGCCGCTCCGGAAGGTGGCCGTCCACCGGCCGGGGATCGAGATGTTCTTCGGGTTGCTGGAGCCGTATGCGGCGCTCTACGAGCGGGCGTTCAGCCGCTACGAGGCGCGCCGGGAGCACGACACCCTCGTGCGCACCCTCCGTGAGGAGTTCGGGGTCCGGGTGCTGCGGCTCAAGGAGACGATCCTTGATGCCGCCGACCGCGATCCGGCGGTGCGCCGGCGGCTCGTCGATTGGGCGCACGAGACAGTCACCCTCCGGGGCGGCCGCGCGGAGGTGGCGGAGGCCCGCCGGAGCATGGAGCAGAACGCCGACGCCCTCGACTCGCTGCACTTCTTCACCCTCCTCCTCTTAAACCCGGTCATCGAGGTGGGACGGGGGAGCACCGGCGGCGGGGTGGACGTCCGGGTGCCGGGGCAGGAGCCGCTCGCGAACCTCTACTTCATGCGCGACCAGCAGGCGGTGACCGGCCGCGGCCTCGTCGTCGGCCGGCCGGCAAAACAACAGCGGTTGCGGGAGCCCGGGATCACCCGGTTCCTCTGGGACATCCTCGGCATCCCGGTCGCCGGGACGGTTGAGGAGCCCGGGACGTTTGAGGGCGGCGACTTCATGCCGATGGGGGAGTTCGCCCTCGTCGGCACCGGGGACCGGACGAACCCGGCCGGGGTCAGCCAGTTCCTCGGTTTCGATCCGGGGTTTGACGAGATCGGCGTCGTCCACCAGCCGGGCCACCCGCTCATCCCGGGCGACCGGCCCGACCCCATGGTCGATATGCACCTCGACACCTACTTCAACGTCGCGGGCAGCGGCGTCGTGATCGGTTCGGGGGTCCTCCTCCGGCGGGCAGAGGTCGACGTCTACCACAGGACGGGCGAGGGCTATGTGCGGTCGGGCGAGACCGTGAGCCTCGACGACTACATCCGGGCGAAAGGGTTTGCGGTGATCGACCTCTCGATCCTGGAGCAGCTCTCCTACGCCGCAAACGTCCTCTGCATCCGCGACGGGAGCATCCTTGCGGTCGAGGGGGAGCGGGTGATGCAGACGGTGCTCCAGAACCTGGAACGGAAGGCCGCGCGCGATCCCCACCGCTACGGGCGGCTCCTCCGCCATGCCGAGGAGGACTACCGCCGGATCCGGGGTGCCGGCCGGTTCTTCCCGCACCGGAAGGAGTTCTCCCGGCACGGCGTCGAGGTCTGGCCGCTCCACCTTGAGAACCTGACGGGGGGCTACGGGGGCCCGCACTGCATGACCTGTGCGCTGGAGCGGGGGTAGCCGGATGTCAGGAAAGACTGTTGTTGTCGCGCTCGGCGGGAACGCCATCCTGCAGCACAACCAGACGGGGACGGCCGCAGAGCAGATCGCGAACGTCCGGCGGGCATCGCGCCAGATCGCGGAGATCGCAGCCGCCGGCTATTCTGTCGCCGTCACCCACGGGAACGGCCCGCAGGTGGGGGATATCCTCCTCAGGAACGAGCTCGCGAAGGATACCCTCCCGGCGATGCCGCTCGACGTCTGCGGGGCGGAGAGCCAGGGGATGATCGGTTACCTGCTCCAGCAATCGATGCAGGAGGCCCTCCGGGCAGCCGGGCTCGACCGCCCGGTCGCGACGGTGCTCACCCAGACCCTGGTGGACGACGGCGATCCGGCGTTCGGGAACCCGGAAAAACCCATCGGCCCGTTCTATACGGCCTTGCAGGCGAGAAGGCTCCGGGAGGAGAAGGGCTGGCGGATGGTGCAGATCCCGGGAAGAGGCTACCGGCGGGTGGTCCCCTCGCCGCGCCCCATCAACCTCGTCGAGGGCGAGGTGATCCTCCGGCTCTTCTCGGCCGGGGTGATCGTGATCGCCGCGGGCGGCGGGGGCGTCCCGGTGGTCGTGGGCCCGGGGGGCACCCTCCGCGGCGTCGAGGCGGTGGTGGACAAAGACCGCACGGCGGCGCTTCTTGCCCGGATCGTCGGCGCCGACGACCTCCTGATCCTGACCGACGTCGAGTATGTTGCCCTGAACTACGGGCAGCCGGACCGGCAGGATATCCACGGTATGACGGTTCATGAGGCGCGGGAGCACCTCACGGCGGGGCACTTCCCGCCCGGGAGCATGGGGCCGAAGGTCGAGGCGGCGATCAGGTTCCTTGAGGCCGGAGGGGAGCGAGCCACCATCGCATCGCTCGATTCGGCCGCCGCCGCCCTTGCCGGGCGGTCAGGGACCCGGATCCGGCGGTGACCGGCGCCATACCCTAACACTTATATACTACATCTCCGGAACTCCCGGCGGTGAAGGGTATGGCAGAAAACTTCTGGGTAGGGGTCATCGTCGGGTGGCTCGTGGGGCTGATCCTCGGCTTCCTGCTGCCGGTCATCGGCCCGCTGGTCGGGGGGTTCGTCGCCGGCTGGATGGTCCGGGGCGGGATCGGGAACGGCGCGCTGGCCGGGCTGCTTGCCGGCATCCTCGGCGCCATCGTCATCGCGGTGCTGCTCCTTGTCGGCGGCACGGTCCTCCTCGGGGCGTTCGGGTTCGTCGCCGGCCTCGGGACGTCGCTCGTCATCATCGTCGTGGCGTTCGTCTACCAGGGGCTCCTCTCCCTGATCGGCGGCGCCATCGCCGGTGTGATCCGGCGGTAACGCGGGGAGGGTCGTCCCTCCCCGTCTCTTCTCAGCCCTGGGGCGAGGACCGGCAGAGGAGACAGGCCTGTACTGGCTCTCCACGCTCGCGGCCCCCCTCTTCGTGCTCGTTATACATCCCGTCTTCCCGGCGGCACCCTCCTCTTCACCCTTTCCCTCTCCGTCGGGACCCCCGGTGCCGCCGGCGGGGCGCTCAAGGGACGGATCACGGTATGAGGTTCCCGAGCCCCTCCTGGAGCCGCACCACGATGCGGGAACGGTACATCAGGAGGTAGGCGGCCACCGCCGCGGCCTCGGCGATGACGACGTAGGCGACGATATACCCGATCGAGACGTCGTAGAGGATGCCCATCACGGCACTCCCGACGAACCACGCCGTCCCAAAGACCGCGCTCACGGTGCCGTAGACCTCCCCCCTCCGGGCCGCCGTCGTCGACTCGGCGATCGACGCCCGGAGCGCGGTCTCAAAGATCCCGATCCCCGCCCCCCAGGCGAGCGATCCCGCGAGCGCCACGCCGGGGTCGGGCGAGAAGGCAAGGAGGACCGTCAGCGTGCTGAGAACCGGGATGGTGAGGAGGATGTGGGTGCCGGTGCGGTCGAAGACCCGCCCGACGAGCAGCGCCACCACGACCGAGACCACCATCGCGGAGGCATAGAAGAGGGGGATGGCGGCGTCGGGGACGACCGACTGGGCCTTTAGGTGGAACGATATGAGCGGGAAACTCGCGAACCCGGCCATGCCGAGGAAGATGAACGCGGCATACGGCAGGACCCCGGGCAGGTCGGCGGCCCTGCCGCCTCCGTCCCCCACCTCCAGGCGTCCCGGCTTCGGCACCGCCGACCGCGCGAAGAAGAGGACCAGCGCAACCCCGGCGAGAGGAACGCCGAGCAGGAGAAACCCCTCGGCGTAGCCGCCGGTGAGGGCGAGGGCGGCGACCATGACGAGGGGCCCTATGACCGCACCGACCTGGTCGAGCGCCTTGTGGACCCCAAACCCCCACCCCCGCCCGACGGTCGTCGTCGCGTGGGAGAGGATCATGTCCCGTGCCGGCGTCCTGACGGCTTTTCCGACCCGCTCGGCGATGATGAGGACGGCCGCGGTCTCCCACCGCCCGGCAACGGCAAGCAGCGGGATGGCGGCGAGGAGGCCGTAGCCGGCTATCACCACCTTCCAGTAACCGCGATCCCGGTCGACGTAGCCGCCGGTGACCGATCGCAGGGCATACCCTACGAACTCGCCGAACCCGGCGACCAGCCCGACGACGGCCGCGCTCCCCCCGAGGTGGAGGAGGTAAGGGCCGGTGACGGACCGGGCGCCGTTCGAGACCAGGCTCCCGCAGAGGCTTGCCACGCCGAGCAGCAGGATGAGCCGGACCGAGAGGTCGCGGACCTCCTGCCGGGTATCCGGGGAAGGGTCGGGCATACGCGTGAGGGTCTTAGGGAGCCGTTCGCATTAATGTACTGCACAGGCGAGCATCAGTGCCCTTATCTGCGCTCGCTGCAAATACCCTTGTAACGACTCCGGGCGAGCTTCTGCTCTCCGGGGAAGCACGAGGGACGACGGTGGAGCAGGAAGACGGGCACTCGTATTCGCGAAGATTCATCCTGGCGCTCATCACGATCGCCACGTTCTTAAACCCGTTCACGGGCACCGCGATCAACCTCGCCCTGCCCTCCATCGGGGCCGAGTTCGCTGCCGACGCCGCCACGCTCGCCTGGGTCTCGAGCGCCTACCTCCTTGCGTCGGTCATCTTCCTCCTCCCCGGAGGAAGGCTCGGCGACTCCCGGGGAAGGGTCACCGTCTTCATGGCCGGGATCGTCGTCTACACCGCCGGAGCCCTCCTCACCATCTTCACGCCCACGATCGGCATGCTCCTCGCCTTCCGGTTCCTGCAGGGGGTCGGCGGCGCCATGATCTACGCAAACAGCGTGGCCCTGATCACCCACCTCTACCCGCCCGGCGAGCGGGGCTACGCGATCGGGCTCAACACCACCGCCGTCTACGCCGGGCTCTCCCTCGGGCCGTTCCTCGGGGGCGCCCTGACCCAGTTCCTTGGCTGGCGGAGCATCTTCATCGTGACCGCGCTCCTTGCCGTCCCGGTCCTCATCTACGCCAAAAAGTTCCCGGTGTTCCTGAACGACCGGCACCAGGAGCACTTCGACGTCCCGGGCCTGGTCCTCTCCTCCGCCCTGATCCTCTGCCTCTT
The DNA here is from genome assembly GCF_913757945.1 of Methanoculleus sp. 10. Taxonomy (NCBI): domain Archaea; kingdom Methanobacteriati; phylum Methanobacteriota; class Methanomicrobia; order Methanomicrobiales; family Methanomicrobiaceae; genus Methanoculleus; species Methanoculleus sp. 10. The sequence goes on from NZ_CAJYDP010000006.1 coordinate 126,379, forward strand.
CCTGGGGCTGGCCTCGGCGACCACCCCGCGCGGCGTGGTGCTCCTCTTTGCGGCGCTCGTGCTCGGGGTGGCCTTCTACCTGGTGGAGCGCCGGCACCCGAGTCCCCTCCTCCCGGTCTCGCTCCTCTCGTCGAACCGGGTCTTTGCTGCATCGAACGCCGCCGCCCTGATCAACTACAGCGCCACCTACGCGGTCGGGTTCCTCCTCTCCCTCTACCTCCAGTACATCCGGGGCTACGAACCCGTCGCCGCCGGCACCCTCCTCCTCGTGCAGCCGGTCATCCAGGTCTTCGTCGCCCCGGTGGCGGGCCGCCTCGCCGACCGGATACAGCCCGGGCACGTCGCCTCGGTGGGGATGGCCATATCGGCCGTGGGCCTCTTCGGCCTCTCGATGCTCGGCGATACGACGCCGGTCGGCGCGATCCTCGCCCTCCTGGTCCTCCTGGGCGTGGGGGTCGGGCTTTTTTCGTCCCCGAACACCACCGCCATCATGGGCTGCGTCGAAAAGAGGTTCTACGGGAGCGCGTCGGCGATGACGGCGATGATGCGATCGCTTGGCATGATGCTGAGCATGGGGGCGGTCCTCGTGGTCTTTGCGTTCATCATGGGGTCGACTGCCGTCACGCCGGCGATATTCCCCGAGTTCCTGAGGAGCGTGCACCTGATCTTCCTCGCGTTCGGTGTCCTCTCGGTCTTCGGGGTCATTCTGTCGCTCCGCCGGAACAAATGAGGGCAAATTTCCGCTCAATATCGAAACAGGCTCCCCTGGAGCCGAAGGGAAGCGTTAAAACCCCGGGCATCCTGTGATCATCTGATCGGATGGACCTCGTCATCGGGAAGGCCGGCGACCGGGAGATGGCCGTCGATGCACAGGAACTGGTCACGGGAAGGACCTGCATCATCGCGCAGTCGGGCGCCGGGAAGAGCTGGGGCATCGCGGTCCTCTGCGAGCGGCTCCTTGAGGCGGGGATCGGGTTCTGCCTCATCGATACGGAGGGCGAGTACTTCTCGCTCAAGGACCGGTTTTCCCTCCTCTGGATCGGCTCGGGCGACGGCTGCGACGCGGAGATCGGGAAGGCGGACATCCGGAGCCTGATGCAGGACGCGATCTGCTCCCGGACGGCGGTGATCTTCGACGTCTCGGAGATCGATATGCGTGATGAGGTGGCGAAGTTTGCAGAGATCCTCTACGACCTGGAGAGCCGGTTGAAGCAGCCGTACCTCCTGATCGTGGAGGAGGCGGACAAGTTCATCCCCCAGGCGGGGACCTCGATCAAGAAGATCGAGGAGATATCCCGCCGGGGGCGCAAACGCGGGCTCGGCCTCTTAGTCGCGACGCAGCGACCGTCGCTTGTCGCAAAGAACGTCCTCTCGCAGTGCAACAGCCAGATCATCGGGAAGCTCTCGATCGAGAACGACTTAAAAGCGGTCGGCCTCTTCTTCTCGTCCCGCCGGGAGGTCGAAGAGCTCGCGGAGCTTGAGCCCGGGGAGTTCTTCGTGATGGGCTCTCTCTCGCGGGAGAAGGTGCGGATGCGGTTTGGGGCCCGGGTGACGAAGCACCGGGGGGTGACGCCCCGGCTCGTGGCCGCGCCGCCGGCCCGGGCCGGCCCGTGCCCCTGCCCCCGGGAGGACCCGGCAGACCCGCCGCCCGCCGGGAACGCCGTCGTCCCGGTCCTGCTCCGCGAGGAGGCGCTCGACATCGCGAAGGGGAAGCGCAGGCGCCGGTTCCGGGTCCTCGCGCCCGAAGAGCGGATCATCTCGGGGGAACGGGTCTACCGGCCGCTTCACCGGGTGGAGGTCCGCTACGTCGGCGGGCTCATACGGAAGGCGACGAAGACGGCGTCGTTCGTCATTGACGGGCTTACCGGCTGCATCGTCGAGGTGGACCGGGGGCTGAAGGTCCGGCCGGGGTTCTCGGAGCTCCTGGGGCTCGATGAGGCCGCGGTGAGGATCGTTGCCAATCTTGCGAACGGCGGCTCGACACTGGTCGAGATCGAGGCCGATACCCTTCTTTCCCCGGGCGTGGTGAAGAAGGCGATCAAAAGTCTTGAGGCGGCGAAACTCGTCACCACGATGAAGACGGTGGGCGATACGGTGGTCTACGTCCCCCTGCTCGCGACGGAGGTCCCGGGGCTCGCCACCCTCCGGCCGGGGGCGGACCTCCCGGTGGAGCCGTTGCGGGAGGCGCCCCTTGAGGAGAAGGTCACGGAGTCCTCGCTCCGGACCATCCTGAAGGGGCTTGAGCCGACGGCGGAGATCGTCGGGTTCGACACGATCTACTACCCGGTCTACCGGATAGGGTTCGCATCGGAGAACGGGGAGCGCTCGATCGTCCTCGACGGCTGCACCGGGCGGGAACTCTCTTTTCCCGACCCCTGACCGGAGCGCTTATCCCTGCTCGGGGACAAATAAGATCGTACAACCCCGTCGGCCTCGCGACCGGGGGAACGAGGAGTACCAGCTATGGATTCATACCGATGCACCCTCTGCGGTTACATCTACAACCCTGCTATCGGGGACTCAGCGAACGGCATTAAACCGAATACAGCATTCGCAGACCTCCCGGCGAGCTGGCGATGCCCCCGCTGCGGCGCGGCAAAGAGCCGGTTCGTGAAGGCCTGACGGGAGTCATTACAACCAATCTTTTTTTCAGGGGCGCCGGCGATCAGCCCGGGGGCCGCCGACCGCGGGCGTGGCCTGCAGCAAGAAGGACCTCTCTGAGGATATACGGGCTGCGCGGGGGAGATGGCATGTCGACACAGCCTGCCGGAAAGGAGCGGATCTACAACTCCGTGACCGGTAAACATCACGAAATCCGCCGGCATTCAAGCAAGTACAGGGCCGGCGGGCCGATCCGGGGTTTGTGGGGCTCGAGCCGGGAAAACCCGTAGCGAGTGTGTGCGGTCCGGGACGAATCGCCGGTGTCTGCTGCTCAGTGCAACGATTCTCAATTACCGGCACTCTCGACGGAGGAGGGTATCGATCGGGGGCGGGGCTTCGAGGAGGAACGCACGGGCATTCCGCCTGCGGGGAGGGGAAGCCCCCCTCCCCTCCCCGTGGCGATATCCCCACGGTCCACTGCACGGGGATCCCGGGATCGAACCGGCAGTAGCAGGTTCTTCTCTGCCCGCCCCTCCGGAAAACCGCTGCCAGCACCATCCCCTGGCACGGCTTCCCACTGGATATCGCCGCCACTGCCCCGCCCCGGGCGGGGAGGAGGCCGAAGGCCGGGTGGGGTGGGGCTACCGAAGCAGCGCATGGGTATCCCCTGCGAAGGCCGAAGGCCGGGTGGGGCTACCGGAGAGGAACTTCGAGTGCCATTTTGCCCGGGAGGGAAGCCCCCTCCCCGGTTCCCCCCCGTGGCGATAGCCACCACGGTCCAGTACCGGGACAAACCTGGAAAACCGGGCTCTGGCTCCCCGCTCTCCGGAAAACCGCTGCCAGCACCACCCCTGGCACGGCTTCCCACTGGATATCGCCACGCACTGCCCCGCCCCCGGGCGGGAGGAGGCCGAAGCCGCGGGCGGGGTGGGGGCTACCGAAGCAGCGTGCGGGTATCCCCTGCGAAGCCGCGGGCGGGGTGGGGCCTACCGAAGCAGCGCGGGTATCCCCTGCGAAGGCCGGGTGGGGGGGGGGACAGAGGGGGCGCCCGTGGGGATGGGACGAAGGCCGGATACGGTCTGTTCATCTGGAATCGATGCATTCAGGGGGCCCGGGAGCGCGTTGCCTTGATGGGGAGTTGCAAACCCATCCACCGGGCTTCGCGAACTTCCGCGGCACCACGGGAGTTAACGGGTGCGGATGGGCGATGCAGCCTCGCGCGAGATGCGCGAAGGCGCTCACCCGAACCGGAAGACCCGGAGTTCCTCTCCGGCGATCTCCCGCCCGGCCAGGTGCTCGAGCTCGTGGTCGATCCCGTAGGCGGTGGAGCCCGAGAAGGCCATCTCCCTCGCGTCGAGTTCTTCGGTCCGGATCTCACGCTTGAGCGGGTGAACGGTCATCCTGATCACCCGGCGGGCGCTGAGCCGCACCCGGTAGGGCCGCGCGACCAGCAGCCGCGCCGGGGCCTCCCCGCACTTCTCGAGCCGGTGGACCGTCCCCTCCCGGTGCAGGAGGACCGGATCGACGAAGAGGTAGATCTCTTCGAGGGAGTAGCCGGTCCGACTCGCCTCATCGTAGACCGTGGTCTTCGTCACGGCCGATAGGGCGGTGACGTCCCCTGAGGCGTAACTCCAGTCCCCGCCGTACCTGAGCGAGAAGAGGAGGGGGATGAGCGCGCCGGCGGGTATGCCGAACCGGACGGCGAGGGCGGCCTCTGCGGCGGCAAAGGCGATCTCTTCCTGGATATCGTCGGCGTTCATCGGTTTCTCCTGCGGCCGGGTACGTGGCCCCTCCCGCTACCGGGAAAAGACGTGGGCCGCCGAGGCCTTGAAGGTGACGTGAGCCGGTTCCCCCTCGGCGAGCCCCAGGCGGGCGATGCTCTGCCGGGTCAGGACGGCGACGAACCCGGTGGCCCGCCTGGATGATCCGCCCGGCCCGGGACACGGCAGCCCCGATCGCCGTCAGCAGAACCGGTTGTCCGACCGCATGGTGCTGGCTGCCCCCGATGTCGTGGTCAGCCACCCGGCACGCTCGTCGGGATAGGCGTCGAACGCCGGGACGTAGGGCTTGATATCGAGCACCGGGGTGCCGTCGAGGATATCCACGTCCTCGACGGTGAGCGTCGCACCGCGGACGGCGACCAGTTTGAGTATCGAGATCCCGATCGCGTTCGGGCGGCGGGGTGCCCGGGTCGCAAAGACGCCGCGGGGCGTCTTGTCGAGGAACGGCACCACCTCAAGCGCGTAGCCCTCCGAGCGGTGGAAGTGGTAGAGGACGATGATCCGGGAGAACCCTTCAAGGTCTTTTAAACCCGCGGCACAGGCCGGGTCGAGCTCGATCGTGCCCCGGACACCCCGGGCGCCGACGGGCTGGATGGGCATATCCCGGGGGTCGCGGTAGGGAGAACGGACGGTGCCGATCGGGGTGAATACGATCTCGGTCATGGGTATCTCTTGAGGGCGTTGCACGGCGAAAACGAAGAGGGTTTGTGTACAGGCAGATTTTTGGTAATGATTATCGATGGGCGCGGCCATATGCCCCCCCTATGGAAGACCTCTTGACTGTTCTGCTGGATATCGAGAAGCAGGCCTGGAAAGCCGTTGATGTCCGGGATGTGGAGTTCTACAGCGACTACCTCGCGCCAGAGGCCCTGGTCGTCAGCCCGTGGGGCGTCCTCGATAGGGACGGGATTCTCAGGGATATCGCGGAGAACCCCAATGAACTGCCGGTGTATTCCATATCGGGCCCGAGAGTCATGCCTATCGGAGAAGAGTGCGGCGTCCTCGTATACACCGTATCCCTCGGCGGGCAGACACTCTTGGTATCGACTGTCTATACCCGGAGCGGCGGCCGGTGGCAGGCGGCCTTCCACCAGCGGACGCCCGTGTTCCAGAACCCCGGAGCGGAAGGTTAACGGCGTCCCGCCTTCGCGGCGGTGATCCGGGCCCGCATATCCCGGGCGGCGGCGGTGACGTCGTCCTCTCCCACGACCGCCGAGATCACCGCGACCCCGTCCGCTCCTGCGGCGATGACGTCGCCGACGTTCCCCGCGTTGATCCCGCCGATCGCGACGAGGGGGAGGGCGACCGCGGCCCGGATTGCGGAGAGGGCGGCAAGCCCGCGGCCCGGCCCCGCGTCATCCTTCGACGCGGTCGCAAACGTCGGGCTGAGCGCCACGTAGTCGGCCCCCGCCGCCCCGGCCCGGACCGCCGCTGCGGCGGACCCCACCGAGGCCCCGATGATGAACCCCGGCGGGGCGATCCGCCGGGCCTCCCTGATGGGGAGGTCGCTTGCGCCGAGGTGGACCCCGTCGGCACCGGCCGCGAGGGCCACGTCGAGGCGGTCGTTCACGATGAAGAGCGCGCCGGCGCCATGGGTGACCGTCCGGACGGCGACGGCTGCCTCAAAGAGGTCCCGCCCTGAGAGCCTCTTGTCACGGAGCTGGATCACGTCCGCGCCCCCGGCGACGGCCCGGCGGGCGAGCTCCGCATGGGAGAGGCCGCGCCCGATCTCTTCATCGGTGATCACGTAGAGGTCGTACGCCATCTATCGCTCCTCGATCCGCGCGTGCCCGGCAAGGTCGTCGGGGGAAAGGCCGGCAAGTCCGTCGAAGAGCGCCGTCCGGAACGAGTAGGGCCCGTGTGCCCCGCCGGCCGCCCGTTCCCCGGCCCGGCCGAAGGCCGCGAGCGCCGCGGCCGCTGCAACCGCGTGATCGCCGGTGACCGCAACGAACGCCCCGGTGACCGATGCCGCCATGCACCCCGTCCCGGAGAGGCGGTCCATCATCGGGTTGCCGTTTCTGACCAGAAAGACCCGTCTATCATCGGCGACGACGTCGACGGCTCCCGTCATCGCGACGACGGTCCCGGTCAGACGGGCGCACTCCCGTGCCGTCTCGACGGGATCGCCCGCGACCCCGCCGGAGTCCACCCCCCGGACGCTCCCGCCGGTGCCGGCAAGGACCCCGATCTCCCCGGCGTTTCCCTTCAGGACGGCGATCTCGAGTGCGTCGAGGAGGCGCCGGGCGGTCGCGGTCCTAAACGCCGTCGCCCCCACACCGACCGGGTCGAGGACGACCGGGATACCGAGGTCGTTTGCCCGGCGGCCGGCAATCAGCATCGCATCCACCTGCGCAGCCGAGAGCGTCCCGATGTTGAGGACGAGGACGCCCGCAGCGGCGACCATCTCGGCGACCTCTTCGGGGGCCTCGGCCATCACCGGGGCGGCCCCGGCGCAGATGGTGATGTTTGCGCAGTCGTTGACCGTGACGCAGTTCGTGATATGGTGCACGAGCGGCCGCCGTTCCCGCACGGCGGCAAGGAGGCCGGCGGGGATTGCGCCGTCTATGAGGCGTGCTGATGAGTCTCCCGTTATATTGACCGACATGATACTACCATTATTTTTGCCGGGATTCAATAAAAGGAGGTTACCCGATCTGTTCCCACCCGGAGATGGCAGGAGTTGGGACGGAGACGATGCCGGTCGCTCCGGACCAGATCGACAAATACGCCGAGGGGGAGATTTGAACTCCCGAGGTGCCAGGCACCAGTGGCTTTCGAGGCCACCGCCTTCCCGGACTAGACTACCTCGGCACAAAATCAGCCTACAATATTTAGGCTCTCCGGCTATAATAGTATCGAGGTATGCTCTGCAGATTTACTCTCATCCCGGACGGCAGCGTGCTGATCTACCAGGGCCGGCCGGGCGAGACCTACGAAGACGCCCTCCTCTCGTTCGGGTTCAATCCCGATACGGCGCTCATATTCTCCGGCGGCAGGAGCCTGCCGCAGGATAAAAAAATCGAGGAAGAGGAGGTCGAGATCTTCCTCGCCTCCTCGCGCGGGTGATTACTGTGCGCCCGGCTTTCCTGCCTGGGTGACCATCATGTCGTCGACGCGGACGAGGAGCATGGCCGTCTCGGTCGCGCTCTTGATGGCCTGGGTCTTCACGCGCTCGGGCTCGATGACGCCGGCCTCCCGCATGTCGACGATCGCGCCGGTGTAGACGTTGAGCCCGGCGTACTTCGCGCCGTCGGCGTGGGCCTTCCGGAGAGCGACGACCTTATCGATCGTGTCAAACCCGGAGTTCTCCGCGAGCGTCCTCGGGATGACCTCGAACGCGTTTGCAAACGCCTCGATGGCGAGCTGGACCCGGCCACCGACGGTTGCCGCGTAGTCGCGGATGCGGAGCTGAAGTTCGGTCTCCACCGATCCGCCGCCGACGACGAACCTGCCGTCCTCGATGGCGTCCTGGACGACCCGGGCCGCGTCGTAGACCGCCCGTTCGAGTTCGTCGAGCAGGAGCTGGGAGGTGCCCCGGAGGAGGATCGTGACGGCTTTCGGGTTGTCGCACCCGGAGATGACCGTCAACTCGGCGTCGGGGAGTTCTTCGGCCATTTCGGCGTGGCCGAGCGTCGTTGTATTGAGCTCCTCGGGCTTGTTGACGATGGTGCCGCAGAGCGCCCTCGCGGCGAACTTCATGTCCTCCTCCTTCACGTCCTCGACGGCGTAGATGCCGTTCTTCGCGAGGTAGTACTGCACCGCGTCGGCGATCCCCTTCTGGCAGAGGACGACGTTTGCGCCTGAAGCGACGATCTGCTCGGCGATCTTCTTGAGGGACTCGCGCTCCTGCTCGTTGAACGCCTTCATCTGGTCTGAAGAGGTGATCTTGATCTTCGACTTCACCTGGGTCTTCGTGACCTCGAGCGGCTGGGCGAGCAGGGCTACTTTAGCGTCGGTGACCGCGTCAGGCATCTGCTCAAAGACGCGCTTCTTGTCGATGACGATACCCCGGATCAGCTCCGCGTCGTGCATCGTGTCGCCGACCTGCTTCTTGATCTTGATGTCGTCCTCGTCCACGGTGTAGGTGCCGGGGTTCGTCTCGGTCGCGACCTGCCGCACCGCGTCCACGACGATGCCGGAGATCTTCTCCTTGACCGCCTCGATGGACTTGCCGGTCATCGCGGTGTCGGCGATCTTCGTGAGGTCCTCCCGGTCTTCGAACCCGACCGTTATGGCCAGATCGTCAAGGACCGCGAGGGCCTTCTCCATGCCGAGCTGGTAGCCGTGCGCGATGACCGTGGGGTGAACCTCCTGGGCGAGCAGTTTCTCCGCCTCTTCCATCAGCGACCCGACCAGTACCGTCGCGGTTGTGGTGCCGTCACCGACCTCGTCGTCCTGGGTTTCGGCGACCTCGACGACCAGCTTGGCGCCGGGGTGCTGCACGGACATCTCGTGCAGGATGGTTGCCCCGTCGTTTGTGATCACCACATCACCGCTGGAGCTGACCAGCATCTTGTCCATTCCCCGGGGACCGAGCGTTGTCCGAACGGCGGCCGCAATTGCTTTTGCAGCCATGATATTCGAGCGCTGCGCCTCGAATCCGCGCGTGCGCTCAACATTCTCCCGTAAAATAATGATGGGCTGTCCAGCAAGCATTGTATAATCCTCCTTTGTCCGTTAAGTTTGTTTAGAAGTTCTATATATAGTGATCGATGAAGGGCGACTTTCCCCGAGCACCCGGGTCGATCAGCGAGTGTGGATAACCCATCTGTCAGCGTTACGCGCCTGGTACTTCAGGCGGGCCCGTCAGCTGCGATGATGTATTTCCCGGCCGGATGTTGCACTCATTTGAAAAATGCGGTGAGTTTTTCCTCACCCGAGCCTCGATATCGTAAAGAGCGACCGGACCGGGACGCCGTCGACCTCCCGGACGCCCAGTTTGTCGAAGAGCGACCAGACCGCCATCGGTGCCGCCCCGTGCCGCCGGAGGAACGCTATCGTCTCCGCAAGCGTCGTCCCGGTCGTGACGACGTCGTCGACGATGAGGCAACGCTGGGCGGTGATCGTGGCGAACGTGCCCGAGAGGGACCCGGTGGGCGTCTCGCTCCGGCTGTGCTTCGCCGGGAGGTAGACCGCGAGTTTGAGCCCCTCCTCTGCGGCGATGAGGGTGGCGAGCGGGACGCCTGAGGGCGCGATCCCGACGACCGTGTCCGGGACTTCCCCGGCCGGCAGGGCTCCCCCCTCCGCCAGGTAGAGGAAGCGCCTGAGCATCATCATCGCCATATCGTTTAAGAGCGTCCCATGGCTCCCTACCGCCGTCCAGTCGACGTGAACGTCTTTTGGGGCCTCCATCCCCTTCGGCTGGGTGAGCAGCCAGGTGACCGTCTCCATCGAGAGGCCGAGCTCGTCGGATATCTGGCCCGGGGTGTGCCCTTCTGCCTGGAGCGCCTTTGCCTTCGTGATCAACTCTTCAAGGGCGGACATGGAGAAGAATCTTTTAGTGACCTATTTAAATTTTCTTTTGATCGGTGCGCCGCAGACCCGGCACTCCCCCGGCTCCCGCCAGTACCGGCCGCACCCGCTGCACCGGTAGCGCCACCGGATCGCCCGGGCGGGCCGCTGCCGGATGCTCCGGGTCTCGACGCCGAGACGGTGGGCGACGTTCTGGACCGCAAAGTCGTCGGTGACGAGGACGGCCGATAGCTCCAGCGCGAGCGCGAGGATATCCCGGTCGGTCGCGGAGAGCACCCCGGCATCCCCCGTCCGGACCGCGGCCGCCTCGACCCGCGCGAGGTCCTCCTCCCGCGGCTCCCGGACGGAAAGCCCCGCCGCGGCGAGCGCCTCAAACCGGCACTTCGCGTGGAGGTCGGCAAGTTCCCCGACGACCGACGGGGTGGTATAGGCCCCCTCCTCAACCGGCATCTCCGAAAAAAAGACCGAGGCGTCGAGGACGAGCGTCATCCCGAGAACTCCACGACGTCGTTTACCCGGCACCCGACCGGGTACCCGAACTCCGAGAGGATCCAGCAGGCGGTTCTCGCGTGCATCGAGAGCGTGTGCGTGCTGTACTCCCCGCCGTAGCAGGCGAGGTAGACAAGGAGCTGGTCGGCGAGGTGGACGTCGACCGTGCCGGGGCTCTCGCATTCCCGGGCGAGGGCCCGGGCGGCGGTCCGGCCCACCTCTTCGGCGGGAAGCCCCCTCCTCCCGAGAGCGACGGCGCCTTTCGCCCCGCTCCATACCGTCACGGAACTCCCCGGGCCCGCCCCGCCCTCCCGGGCGTCAAGGGTTGCGGTGCAGGCAAGGCCGGGGTCCCGGCGCAGGAACTCCCGGGCTGCGGCCGCCTGGCGTTCCACGACATGCGCCGGGAGCCCCGTCGAGCAGGAGACGATCCCGCACTCCCCCTTCCCCTCCGGGACCGCGATCGGGCCCGGGCGGGACGGCTCCACCCGGACGTGCACCCGCCCCCCTCCCCGCGGGTAGTACCCCCTCTCAAGCACCTCGACCGCTATTGAGGCCCCGGCGCGGCGGAGCACCGGCGCGAGGACGCGGTCCAGGTAATCGATGGTCGGGCTCCACGCCACCTCGGTCCCGCCCGTGACCGTGATGCTCCCCCCGGCGCGGAGGGCGACCGGGAGCCACGCCTGGAGGATGAGGGGGATGCTCCCGGCGGTCCCGGGGTCGATCCGGAGGTCGGCCCGCCGGAGCCCGCCCGGGGTGAACGTGATCTCGCGGCTCTGGGGCAGAAGCCCCGTGCATTCGGCGTCGCAGGCCCCCGCGACCGCCCGGACCGCGGCGATGTGCTGGGGGGCGAGCCCGGGGTTTTTCCGGTTCTCCCGGATCCGGGTCACGGTGACCGGCGTCTGGGCGAGCGCCGAGAGGGCGACCGCCAGGCGAACGATCTGCCCGCCCCCTTCGAGGCAGGACCCGTCAACGGTGAGCATCTTCTCTGATCGCGGTAACGATTGCGTTCGCGGCCGATATGAAACTTGAGGCGTTCTCATAGGTGTCGCTCGAGACGACCGAGGCGATCCCCGCCGCCCGCAGGCGCGTGTAGGCGCCGCTCGTGAGCACCCCGTGGACGCAGGCCGCGTGGATGGATGCCGCCCCCTGCTCCTGGAGCATGCAGGCGGCGGTCGCAAGCGTCCCCCCGGTGGATATGATATCGTCCACGATCACGACCTCGCGCCCGGCGGCGTCGATGGTCTTCGGGGCGATCCGGACCTCTTCGCCCGAGAGCCGGGTCTTTTCAAGGTGGTCGCAGTCCCACCCGCCGACCGCCGCAACACTGGCCGCAAACCCGATCGCCCCCTCGTCCGGGGCGAGGATGAGGGGGTTCTTCAGGCGCAGGTCGCCGACGTACCCCCCGACGGCCGGGGCGATGGTGATGTTCTTCGTCGGGACACCGAAGTACTGCAGCACGCCGGGGTCGTGGATGTTGACCACAAACGCCCGCTCGATGCCGGCCGAGAGGGCTCGTGCGACCACCCGGGCGCTGACCGGCTCACCCGTGGAAAACCGCCGGTCCTGGCGGGAGTAGCCGAGATACGGGACCACCAGGGTGTTCCTTGATTGGTCGGCAGCATCGATGAGAAGAAGCGTCTGCACGAGCATATCGTTATCCACGGTGCTGCTGACGATCAGGGTCTCGTCATCTAGTTCTCCGGTGCGCAGATACATCTCCCCGTCAGGAAACCGGGTGAATTTCGTCTCAACCAGCGGTACCCCCAACTTCCCGGCAATGCGGGCCGCGATAACCTGGGACCGTTCCGTGCTGATTATTCTCATGTAACACCTTTGCTGGAAAGTATTTGAACGAGGATGAATAAATTATATAAGTACCAGTGCAGCAAAGAGGTAAACCCGACGATGGATTCAACGACTCCAGAAGAAATCCCGAGGATCGAGCTCACGACTGATGAACTGGCGGAGGCGGACGTCTTTGCCGGCCTTGAGCTGAGCGCATCGTCAGATATCGACGTACCCCCGAATCTCATCGATCAGGTCATCGGTCAGGAACACGCCGTCGAGGTGATCCGGAAGGCCGCGGTCCAGCGCAGGCACGTGATGATGATCGGCACTCCCGGAACCGGCAAATCGATGCTGGCGAAGGCGATGGCAGAGCTCCTCCCGAAAGAGGAACTGCAGGACATCCTGGTCTACCCGAACCCCGAAGACAACAATAACCCCATCATCCGGACCGTTCCCGCCGGCCGCGGCAAGCAGATCGTCAACGCCCACAAGGTGGAGGCGAGAAAGAAGATCCAGATGCGGAGCACCCTCATCATGCTCCTTGTCGTCGGCATCATCGGCTACGCCATCATCGTCTCCCAGTGGCTCATGGGGATCATTGCCGCCGCATTCGTCTTCATGGCGCTGAAGTACTCGACGCCCCGCGAGGAGGCGATGGTCCCAAAACTCCTGGTCACCCATGACCCGAACACCCCCGCACCCTTTGTGGACGCCACCGGCTCGCACGCGGGCGCCCTGCTTGGCGACGTCAGGCACGACCCCTTCCAGAGCGGCGGCCTTGAGACGCCTTCCCACGACCGTGTCGAGAGCGGGGCCATCCACCGGGCGCACGGGGGGGTGCTCTTCATCGACGAGATCAACACCCTCACCCCGCACTCCCAGCAGAACCTGCTGACCGCGCTCCAGGAGGGCAACTTCCCGATCACCGGCCAGAGCGAGCGCTCGAGCGGTGCGATGGTCCGGACCGAACCGGTCCCCTGCCGGTTCGTGATGATCGCGGCAGGCAACCTCGACGCCATCCAGGGGATGCACCCGGCGCTCCGGTCGCGCATCCGGGGCTACGGCTACGAGGTCTACATGCGGGACACGATGGAGGACACCCCGGAGAACCGGAAGAAGTTTCTCCGGTTCATCGCCCAGGAGGTCAAGAACGACGGGAAGATCCCCCACTTCGACCGGGGCGCCATGCTCGAGGTGCTCCGGGAGGCCCGGCGCCGCTCGAATCGGAAGGGTCACCTGACCTTGAAACTCCGCGACATGGGCGGGCTCATCCGGGTGGCGGGGGACCTCGCCCGGCAGGAGAGTGCCGATTTCACCACGGCACGGCACGTCATCACCGCGAAGTCGGCCGCCCGCTCGATCGAGGACCAGATCTCCGACGAATACATCCGGCGGAGCCGGGACTACGACATCACCGTCGTGGAGGGCACCCGGGTCGGCCGGGTGAACGGGCTTGCGGTGATGGGGACCGACTCGGGCTCGGTCCTCCCGGTGATGGCCGAGGTGACCCCGAGCCAGGGGGCGAACGGCACGGTGATCGCGACCGGGATGTTAAAAGAGATCGCCCAGGAGTCGATCAAGAACGTCAGCGCCCTCATCAAGAAGTTCACCGGGAAGGACATCAGGAACATGGACATCCACATCCAGTTCATCGGCACCTACGGCGGCGTGGAGGGCGATTCGGCCTCCGTGACGGTGGCGACCGCGGTGATCAGCGCCATCGAGAACATACCGGTGCGCCAGGACGTCGCGATGACCGGGTCGCTCTCGGTCCGCGGCGACGTCCTCCCCATCGGCGGGGTGACCTACAAGATCGAGGCGGCGGCAAAAGCCGGGATCAAGCGGGTGATCATACCGCGGTCGAACCTGGAGGACGTCCTCATCGAGGACCGCTACCGCACGATGGTCGAGGTGGTGCCGGTCGACCACATCGAGGAGGTCCTCCAGAACGCGCTCGTCCCCGAGAACCGTGCCGGGTTCCTCTCGAAGCTCCGGAAGATGGCGGTCAACCCGACGACCGGCATCTTCGACCCGAACGTCGGGCGCACCCTGGTCTGATGCCCTATGGCTGACGTGAGGTACTACGATATCAGGAGCGTGCGCGGCGAGACCACCCAGATCGATATCGACAACGGGGTGGTCGAGTCTGCAGGCACCTCGTTTTTTGATAAAGCCGTGGTCAGGGTGCTCGGGCCGAAAGGCTGGGGCATCCTCACCCGCGACCACGTCGACATCGACTCGAAGCGCGAGCTCGACGGTCTCGTCGCGGCGGCGGCGCGCCTTGCCGCCGTCACGAAGGACGATATCAGCCTTGCCGACGCACCGCGCGGCGCGCTCGCGGTCCCCCCTCTCGGGGAAGACCCGCGGGACGTCGACCTCGAGGAGAAGACCCGGCTGCTTGCCGGGATCGAGGCGGCGGCACGGGCCCCGGAGGTGGTGAACACCCGGGCCCGGTACACCGAAGGGATCGACGCGGTCCGGTTCCTGGACTCGGGCGGGAACGAGTACTCCTACGAGGCGGTCCGGTCCGGGTTCTCGGTCCTTGCCGTCGCCTCCAGAGGCGGCGTGATGCAGATGGGCAGCGAGCGCGACCACATCATCACCGGGTTCAACCTCCGGAATAAGCAGGACCTCGGCCGGAAGGCGGGCGAGGTCGCGGTCTCCCTGCTCGACGCAAAGCTTGCGAAGGGCGGGGCGCGCCGGGCTGTCCTCGACCCGGAGCTTGCGGGCGTCTTCACCCACGAGGCGGTCGGCCACGCGAGCGAGGGCGACCTCGTCCGCGAAGGCGCATCGGTTCTCGGGGGCAGGATCGGCGAGCGGATCGGGTGTGAGGGGCTCGTGATCGTGGACGATCCCTCCCTCCCCGAGTTCGGGTTCATCCCCGTGGACGCCGAGGGCGTCGCCGTGCGGCGGACCGAGATCATCCAGGACGGCGTCCTCGCTGCCTACCTCCACAACCGTGAGACCCTTGCGGCGGTCGGAAACGGCATCGGGGGTCACGCCCGCGCCGAGCACGGGGCGCCGCCGATCGTCCGGATGAGCAACACCTTCATCGAGAACGGCGATGCGGCCTATGATGAGCTCCTTGCCGAGTGCCGGGACGGCATCCTCCTGATCGGGTCCCGGGGCGGCCAGGTCGACCCCGGGCGAGGCGTCTTCCAGTTCAACGCGGAGTACGGCTACCTCATCGAGGGCGGCGAGACGACCGATATGGTCCGGGACGTCTCGCTCTCGGGCGAGATCCTCTCGACGCTCCACAACATCGCCCTGATAGGAAACGATCGGAAGATGAGCCCGGGCTACTGCGGCAAGGGCGGGCAGAGCGTCCCGGTCAGCGACGGCGCGCCGCATCTCCTGCTTGAAGGCGCGGTCATCGGGGGGCGGGGCGAATGAACGGCGAAGACCTGATCGAGAGGATCCTCCGGGAAGGCGGGAAGCAGGCCGACGAGGTCGAGGTCTTCTACGCCCGGGGGGCAAGTATCAGCGCCGAGATCAAGAAGGGGATCCTCGGCACCGCCGAGGAGTCCGAGGCCTGGAGCATGGCCGTCCGGACCGTCAGGGACGGGCGGATCGGCTTTTCGTCCACAGGCGATCCCGACCGGTGGAGGGAGTGCCTGGATGCAGCGCTTGCAAGCGGCCGCCTCGCCACCCCGCAGCAGTGGGGCGGGTTCCCGAGACCGGCCGGCATGGCGGGCACCGCGTCGTCGTCGGACCCCCGTCTCGTCGTCGCGGTCGAAGATGCGGCCGGGATGGTCGACGACCTCCTCGCGGGTGCGGCGGAGCACCCGGTGGAGGTCGTCGGGGGGTCCGCGGACCTCGCCCGGTCGTATCTCACGGTCGCGAACACGAGCGGTGTCCTCTACGGCATGGACCGGACGGCGGCGGCGGTCTCCCTCGAGACGATCCGGGAGCAGTCCACCGGCTACGAGTTCGACGCCTCCCCGTTCCGTGCCGATATCGACGCCCGGTCGGTCGGGGAGCGGGCGGCCGCGCTTGCTGCCCGCTCCCTTGGGGGCCTTGAAGTCGAGACCGGGCGCTACGACGTCGTTCTCTCGCCGGTTGCGGCCGCGAGCATCCTTGGGCAGGTCCTCTTCCCGGCCCTCTCCGGGCGGAACGTGAAGGCCGGCCGGTCGTTCCTTGCGGATAAGGTCGGCGAGCAGGTCTTTGATGAGACCCTCTCGGTCTATGACGACCCGTTTGCCCCGGGTCTCGGCAGCACCGCCTGGGACGCGGAAGGCGTCCCTACCCGCCGCCTGGTCTTCGTGGAGCAGGGGGTGCTCCGGCGGTTCGCCTACGACCTCAAGACCGGCTACCGCTACGGCGAGGGGAGCACCGGGAGCGCTGTCCGCTCCGGGGGCGAACCTCCCGGTATCGGCGTGCACAACCTCTTCGTCGACGGGCCGCGGATAAAAGAGCCCGGCGACGAGCGGGCGGTCTGGATCCACGACGTGGTGGGCGCCCATACCGCAAACCCCTTCTCCGGTGACTTCTCGGTCGAGATCGCGAACCCCTTCTGGATCGAGGGGGGAGACCTCGTCGAACCCATCCGGACGGCGATGTTTGCAGGGAATGTCTTTGAGATGCTCCGGGCGATCGGGGGGCTCGGAAATGATGCAAGACGCGTCGGACGGCTGACGATTCCATCAATACGCTTAAATAATCAGCAGATCATTGGTAAATAGATGATGGAAGAGATCCTTGCCATCCTTCTCGCGGTAGCGATAGCCGCGGCAATCTACTACCTCATGAAGAAAACCCTGACGCTCGTCATCAACGCCGTCGCCGGGCTTGCCACGCTCTGGCTCCTGAATTACTTCAACATCCTCGCCTGGTTCGGCGCACCCGACATCCAGGTCAACCTGGTGACGATCCTCGTCTGCGCCCTCGGGGGACTCCCCGGCGCCCTGGTCCTCGTCCTGCTCCACCTCGTCGGGATTGTGATCTGAGGGGCGGTTTTGGGGCTCTTCTTCTACGCCTCCTTCTTCCGCCGGGAGTTTCTCTGCCCCTACTGATCTCCCGGCTAAAGCCCGTGGAGAGTATCAAAATCCCTCATGCCGACGGACGGCTGCCCGTCCGATCGCCCAGGTACCGGATATCGTGGAGGCGGGTTTCTGAAAGAATGAGATCTCGGTTGGCGACGATGTGGCGGTAATCCCCGGTGTAGAGCACCATGCCGTCGATCGTTGCGGCGACATAGTGGGCGTCGAGGATCACCTCGCAGTCATCGTAGTCGGCGATAACCGCACGGAATCGGTCCCAGATCTCGCGGTAGGGCTCCGTTCGCGCGTGGAGCGCCAGCGCCTTCCGGTCCTCAAGAACCAGACGCCGTTGCCGGCAGAGCGCTTCATACCGCTCCTTCACCGCGAGAAGCGTCTCCAGAGCCGCTGCCGGCTGTTCGCGACAGAGTCCGGCAACACCCCTGAGGAGCGGGACCGTTCGCCACCCATGGGTCTCAGCCTCGGCGAGGAGGGTCTCCGCCGAACCGGCCCGCTTTAAGTGGGCAATCGCCCGCCGGAACTCGCGGACGAGGTTCTGCTGGATGGTGTGGCACCGTCCCCCCGCCCCATCCCCGAAACACTCGGCCCAGACCCCTGTGCTGGAATGGTTCGGCTCCGGGTCGTCGAAGACATCCGCAGCCTCGGTGCCCCAGGTGTCGGCGACGTGAAAATAGTACCCGATGAGGACGTTACTGTCGAGGAAGTAGGGCAGGTTACCTCCTCCCTGTCGACGACTCGCTGCACGCGAGATCGAGGGAGATGCGCATCGCCATATCGACGAGAGATGAGACCTCTTCGTCGGTATCCGGGGGGAGAGAGGGCGGGTTATCGCATAGGATCGCATTCCGCTCGGTATTGAAGCGCCGCTCCGCGGTGTCGCAGAACTCCTGCAACCGCTCCTCCCTATACACAGCCGGGACCATATGCATCGCGACGACATGTGAAACGAAGCAGAGGGCATCGCAACCTTCGGCCGCAAGTGCAGGGGCGTGCGAGGGGTTGTGGCGGAGTGTCGAGCGGTATGCGTCGTCCCACGCCAGGTATGCGTCGTAGAAGATCTCAAGGGCGGGCAACGGATACGCAGCAATGAAGCTGTCTAAGACCTCTTCGACGGTGGCAATCCGCTCCGCATTCAGGGGGTGGAGCGCACCGGCAACCTCCGTGGAGAGAGGGAGGATGCTCATGCAGAACGTGCGTTCAAAGCCGTCGGCGTGCAGGCCGGACTGTTCCAGATACAGTCTCTCACGGCGGTTCAACTGGAAGTACTCGAGAGGGATATCTTCTCCATCCGAAAATTCCTTCCAGAGGCGGAAATAGTGGGAAGTGTCACTGATGAGATCGGTTCTCTTGAACTTCATCCACTGGAGCACCGACCAGAGGAGGACTCGCTCATAGGGTGTAAAGACCGTGAGGTCTGCCTTGCTCCTGGGCCTGTATTCGTACGACTCGTGGATATTTCTTCGGAGAGAACTGCCCGGCGCTCTTCTTCCCGCATGCACATTTGCTGTTGGCGTTTTCACGTCGAAATATGCGTTCGACTCGGACGTTAATTGGAATGCCGTAGCCTCGGCAGGCCCTTTCGGCATGCGGATGTAGGTCGTCCCGCAGAGCGTTGTTCCTCTCTGGTTGTAGTAGATGAGGTCCACGAAGAAGATGAACTTCAGGAGCTTCGTCCGGCCGATGCGGTTGTCGCACTCCACCGCGTACAGTAACGCATTGATCAACTTCTGCTTCCGCATCCCATCACTTCCGTCCTGAAGCTTCCGCTATAACCGGAGAAACAAGTCTGTATGTGTGCGTATGGCAGGTACTAAAAGATAACCCTTTCTGAACGTAGGATCATCACTGCACCTTCAGTGCTCGAACTCCGGCTCTTCGGGGAAGTCGCTACTCGCAGCCTCGCGGTGCTCATGCGACGGTTCTGCGAACCGTCGCACCTAACGGTGCTCGAACTCCGCTCCTCCAGAGCATCGTTCCTCGAAGACCTGCGGTCTTCTCATGCTCGCTACGCTCACACCCCCCACACCTTCGCCTGCGTATCCTGCGAGCGGTAGATCGCTCTTTTCTCCCTGCAGACGTCGCACTGGCCGAGGTCGACCCTCACCCGTTCAAACGTCTGGTGATCGAGGGCACCAGGCAGGGGTTGCGCCTTCGCCGGGCTCTGGCTCCGCAGAGCATCGCACGCTCCATAGATCTACTCGCGTGAGGCCGTATCGCCCACTCCATCGCCGGCTTATGCAAGGCCAGAACCCCTAGAAGAGGCTCGCTTCCGAGTAGACCGTGATCTCGTCCTCGTGGATCTCGAACGGTTTGATCTCGCGCGAGTGGGCCGACCGGCGCATCTTCACGACCTCGAGGGCCAGGTGCACCTCGGTGAGCCCCGGGGAGCGGATGTAGCGCAGGAGGATCACCGTATCCGCCAGGTACTCCGCAAGGCCGTACCTGCTCCCGTTCGGGTCCGTCATCTCGGTCTCGCTCGTCAGTACGAGTGTGCAGTTCTCGTCCCGCATCATCTCGATGAACGAAAACATCTCCTGCCGCCGGACGGACTCGTCCACGAAGAGCCCCTCAAAGAGCGATATCGGGTCGATGATCACCCGTGAGGCCCCGGTGTTCTCGATGAGGGCGGGAAGCTCGCTCTTGATGCTGCTGATCGCGAGGTTGAAGTCGGTCGGGTCCAGCCTCAAGAGGGAGAACCGGTCGCCGAAGACCTCCGTATCCCACCCCTTCTGCGCCATGGTGGCGCGGAGGAGTTCCTCCCGCTCTTCGAGGCTGATGTAGATCACCCGCTCGCCCCGGCTGAGCCCCTCGTACGCGAACTGGAGGGCAAACATCGTCTTCCCGGTCCCGTAGGTGCCGACGATCGCGCAGATGCTCCGCTCGAGCAGCCCCCCCGAGAGCATCTCGTCCAGGCCCACGACCCCGAACTTCACCCGGTCAGCCGTTTATACCACCACCCTGATGTTCTGCACCTCAAACCCCTCCGCCGCGGAGATCTTCACCGCGAACTTCACGAGATCCTTATCCTCGAGACGGGGCATCACGCCCCGGAACCTCTCAAAGTGCATAACCCGCTGCCGGCGCTGTGCGCCGGTCTCCTCCCAGCGGAAGAGGAGCGTGGCGTCGACACAGTCGGCGATCTCAAGTTCCCGCGACCGGTCCAGGATACCGGAGGTGAGCGGAAGATAGATCGTGATGTTCCGGCGTTTTGCCACCTGCTGCAGGCCGCGCAGGAAGGCGATGAACGCGTGCCACCGCGGACTCCCCGTCAGCGACGGCGCGATCCCGGTCAGCGAGTCCATGACGATCAGGCTGTTGTCCGGGCATCCGCCGAGCACCCGGGCGAGTTCCGCGAGGATGTCGCCGCTCTCCCGGCGCTGCTTCTTCTGCAGGCGCTCGATGGCGCTCCCCTCCCCGTACCAGTCCGGGGGGACGATGCTCGCATCGAAGTAGAGCTCCGAGAGATCGTAAAAGACGATCTCTTCCTTGAGTTGCGTATAGAGATCCGGGTTGAACGAGAGGGCCATCTCCCTGAGGATATCCTCCCGCATCCGGGTGAGCGTCACGTACACGATCCTGTCCGGGAGGAGGAGGTGCTCGCCCGCCTTCCCGCTCCGCTTCAGGATGGCGAGGTGCATGATCGAGGTCTGCACAAACTCGACGTTGCCGGCACCGTGCTCCCCGAGGAGCAGCACCGCCGATCCCGGCGGGACGCCCCGTCCAGCAGGGGGTCAAGCGAGGTGATGCCCGTCGGCATCCGTAATCGGAGGCGGTCGCGCATGGATACATCCCGTATATAAGGCGAACGATTTATTTGTTCTGATCCTCTGTGGTATCAGCGGAAGTTACGGCCGGAGACGGCGAAAAAAAAGCAGATTTATAAGGATGCCGCTCCACACCACCTATTGTTTACGCAGGTCCCGGGAGGTGCCGATCCACCCCCCGGGGCCGGGTCTGGAACGACGCAGGTCACGGAGATTATGCAGCAAACAGCGTTCTGTCCTCAGACGAAGACATGTATGGGCGCCCCGCCGGTGCGGATGCCGCGATGACGCCGGGCGCCCCCCGCCCGGCGGCCGAAGAGCCCACCCCCGGGAGAGGTCCGGCCTCTCCCGCCTCCTGGACCGGACCTGCTTCTTCCGGAAGGGCGTCGAGATCGCGGGCGAGTACGACCCCGCAACGCACGGCCCTCTCGTGGAAGCGGCACCTCCCCCGGGCTACGAGGAGCTCGACCGCTACTGGATCACCGCGGGCCTCTCGCTCGCCGTGATCGCCCGGAACACCGGGACGAACCAGGCCGAATACCTCCTCTTCGAGCCGGTGCTCTCGGAGTTCGAGTACGAACTCCTTGAACGGCTCTTTGACGACCTCCGCGACGTCCTGATCCTCGACGACCACGACATCGCCGCCGATCGCCGGGTGGTCCTCTCCAGGAAGACGCAGGACCTCTTGACGGAGTACGGCCTCGCCCTTGACGACAGATCGGCCTTCAAGATCCGCTACTACCTCGAGCGCAACTTCCTCGGCTGGTCGCGCATCGACGCGCTGATGAAAGACCCGCAGATCGAGGATATCTCCTGCGACGGCACCAAAATCCCGCTCTTCCTCTACCACCGCAGGCACCAGAACATCAAGACGAACATCCTCTTTGACGAACCGGCCTTAAACTCGCTTGCGATCACCCTTGCCCAGCGTTCGGGCAAACACGTCTCGATCGGGAGCCCGCTTGTGGACGCGACCCTCCCCGACGGTTCACGGCTGCAGCTCACCTTCGGCAGCGAGGTCACCACCCGGGGCACCTCGTTCACGATCCGGAAGTTCCGCGAAGCCCCGTTCACGCCCGTCGAACTGATGGAGTCCCAGACCTTCGACGTCGACCAGCTCGTCTACTTCTGGATGGCGATCGAGAACAACAAAAGCCTGCTCTTTGTCGGCGGCACCGCGTCGGGAAAGACCACGTCGCTCAACGCGGTCGCTCTCTTCATCCCGCCGCTCGCAAAGGTCGTCTCCATCGAGGATACCCGCGAGATCACGCTCTACCACGAGAACTGGGTTGCGACCGTCACGCGCGACACGGTCTCGGAGGGGCTCGGCGCCACCATCGGGATGTTCGACCTCCTCAAGGCCGCGATGCGGCAGCGCCCCGAGTACATCCTTGTCGGCGAGGTCCGGGGGAGCGAGGCCCAGACCCTCTTTCAGGCGATGAGCACCGGGCACACGACGTTCTCCACCATGCACGCCGGGGGCGTCGATGCGGCGATCCACCGCCTGGAGAACGAACCGCTCAACGTGCCCCGGAACATGCTCCAGGCGCTCGACATCGTATCCGTCCAGGCGCTCACCCACCGGGGATACGACCGCGTGAGAAGGTGCCGGGAGATCATCGAGCTCGCCGGGATCGACCCCGTCACCGGCAGCCTCCAGGTGAACACGGTCTACGAGTACAACCCTGTGCCCGACACCTTCTCCTACTCCGGGCGGTCGCGGATCCTCGGCGAGATCATGGAATACCGCGGCTGGAGCCGGGCCCGGCTCGACGAAGAACTCCAGATCAGGCGTTCCGTCCTTCTTGCGATGCAGAAACAGGGTATCAGGGACTACAGGGCGGTCGCCCGGATCGTCCAGGCCTTTGCGATCGAGCCTGACCGGGTGCTCGCCTCTCGACGACCTCGGCAGGTTGATCCGGTGATCCTGCCCGCCTGCACACGGATCCGCCGTCTCATCCGCCGGTTGGTGGAGCGCGACCCCATACGCTACCGGAGCCTCCGCGAAGACCTTGTTGCGGCGAACCTCGGGGTCACCCTCGACCGCTACCTCCTCAAAACGTTCCTTGTCTCCGGGCTCTTCGGCGCCTTCTGGGCAGTTCTCGCCTTCCTCACGCTGCGGTTTGCAGTTCTCCCGCAGGTGAGCATCAGGGTCTACAACGTATTTGCCATCCGGCTCCCGGCGTTCATGCTGGTGGACCCCGTGGTCGGCGTCCTGCAGATCGTCGCGAGCGCGGTTATCTTCATCATCACCGCCTACGCGGGCTCCGTCTTCTTCCTGCAGTATCCGTCCCTCGTAAAGAAGAACCGGGAGACCCGGATCAACCTGCTGCTCCACCACGCCGTCGCCTACATGTATGCCATGCGCCAGGGCGGTGCGGAGATGATGGCGGTCTTCCGGGCGATCAGCGGGAACTCAGGCGTTTACGGCGAAGCGGCCCACGAGTTCCGGCGCGTCGTCCGCGACACCGACTACTTCGGCTACGACCAGATCACGGCGCTCCGGCACCTGCAGGAGACGACCCCGTCGGAGAAACTGCGTGATTTCATCCAGGACCTCGTCTCCGTGGTCGAGAGCGGGGGAGACATGCTCGCCTTCCTTGATGCCCGGGTCCGCACCTACCAGGAGGAGGCCCGGTTCGAGCAGAAGACCTTCCTCTCCACGCTCCAGCTCGTAGCCGAAGCCTACGTGACGCTCTTCGTCGCCGGCCCGCTCTTCATCATCATCGTCATGGTGGTCATGGGGTTTATGGGCAGCACGCCCATCCTGCAGCTCTCGGTCATCATCTACCTCCTGGTCCCGGTCGGGTCGCTCTTCTTCATCCTCTTTCTTGACGCGATCTCGATCAAGACCGAGGGATCGAGCGGTATACCGAGGCGCGCTGGCTCAACGAGTTCGAAGACGTCCGGGTCGAAGAGCGGACCGGCGACGAACCGCTGGTCCGGCAGCTGCAGTATTACGACCGCGTCCGCAACCTCCGCGCCTTCCTGCGCCACCCCCTCCGGGCGTTCCTCGTCGAACCGAACAGGACGTTCTACGTGACGGTGCCGGTCGCGCTCGCGTACGTCCTCCTCGCCTTCCTCGCGACCCCGGCCTACACCGACGTCGAGGTCCTGATCGACGTCCTCGACGACCACCTGATCGTTGCGCTGCTTATCGTCCTCGTCCCGTTCGGCATCTTCCACTGGTCCTGGCAGAAGACGGTGATGGGGCTTGAGGCGGCCATCCCCGAGTTCCTCAACCGCCTCTCCGGGATAAACCAGGTGGGCCTGACCCTCGCGCAGGCGATCACGATCGTCGTAAGGGCGGACCTCGGGGTGCTGACCTACGAGATCAAGAAGATCAAGCGCGATATCGATTGGGGCGCGAGCGTCCAGGACGCGCTTGTCCGGTTCGAGGAGCGGATACGCACCCCCACCATCGCCCGGGCGGTCACCCTGATCACGACGGCGAGCCGGATGACCGGGGGTATCGGCGACGTCCTGAACATCGCTGCCCGCGACGCCGCGATGTCGGAGACCCTCAAGCGCGAGAGGCGGGGGGAGATGTTCATCTACGTCACCATCGTCTACCTGGTTTTCATCGTCTTCCTCTTTGTCGTGGCCGTCATCGATGCCCAGTTCCTCTCCGCGCTCGCAGGGGTCGACGCCCTTGCTGCCGGCAGCATGCCCGGCGGGCTGTCGTTCGGGAACACCCCCATCGCGACGTTCGAGCGCCTCCTCTTCCACGCGTGCCTCATCCAGGCGCTCTTCTCGGGCCTGATCGCCGGGGAGATGGGGAGGGTCGCTCCGGGCGGGGGTCAAACACGCCGCCGTGATGATATTCATCGCGTTCGTGGCCTTCACCGTCTTCCTGTAGTGCATCGATTCCGGATGAACAGACCATACCCGGCCTTCGCCCCATCCCCCAGAGCGCCCCTCCCCGGCACCCCCCCGCCCCGCTCCACCCGCGCTTCACCCCGGCGGAATACCCATACGCTTCTCCGGCACCTCCACCCGCCCGGCCTTCAGCCTCCTCCCCGCCCCTCCCCGGGCGAGGGCAGTGTTTGCGATACCCGGTGGGAAGCCGTGCCCGGGAGCGGCCCTCACGCCGGTTTCCCGGAAGGGGGGAGGCAGGGTGCAGGGGTAGCCCGGCCCCCGGGATATGGTGATCCGGTCCCGCCGTGCCGTGAGTTTCGCGATAGAATTTTATATCCTCCGCCCCCCAACACTCTCCTGGTGATACAAGATGTGTACAGTTGGCGGACCTGTCGATATCGAGTTTGACGAGCGGGTGAAGGGCAAGAGTTACCGCTGCAAAGAGTGCGGCGAGCGGTTTAAGGGCATCGGAAAGCGGCCCATGTGCCCGAGCTGCCAGTCGGAAGATGTCGAAGAAGCCTGAAGGCGGCGCGTCCGGGAGTCCCCCCGCCGCGCCGGATGAGACTTTCGTCCCCCTTGGCGAGGAGATCCTGATCGTCCGCAAAGAACACTCTTTTCTGCTCGTGGGGAAAGCCGGTTCCCGGTTTACCCTCTGTATCGAGACCCCTGACGACGAGTACTGTCAGGCAGTCGACCCCGACGACCTGGTCACCGTCTCGATGCCGGAAGGCGGCCCCATCGAGCAGGCACGCATGATGCTTGAGCTGGTCCGGCAGTACCATATCCCGCTTGTCGTCCTCAAAAAAGACCATCCGGGGTCGCGACGGTTATCGATGGTCGTCTCGGTCGCCCCGGAGATCCTGCTCGCCTGCGACATCCGGCGGGGGACTCACCCCGAGCAGCACCTCATCTGCTCGTCGGCGGAACTCTCCGGGCTCTCGCTTACCGGGGTAAGCGGGGGCGTTACACTGAAACACCTCCCCTCCGGGGTGACGGTGGAGCGTCTGAATCCGGAGAAAACCTCTGCGGACAAACAACAATAAATATATGCTCATTTTCATCAAATATTCATAAGCCGTGAGAAGGAGGGTTTGATGAAGACCGATGTCCTGAAAAGCATCAGGGAAACTGAAGAAGAGTATCAGGCAATGATCCGTGATGCGCAGGCCGAGAGGAAAAAGAGCCTCTCGGATGCCGAGCTGGAGGCCGACAACCTGGTCCGGAAGGCACAGAACGATGCCGGGGATTACAGGAATCGGCGTCTCGTAGAGGCACGGGCCCAGGCGCAGAACAGGTACACAGAGATTGTCAAGGAGGGTGAAGCGCGCGCAGAGACGCTCAAAGCGCAGGGAGGCAAAAACCTCACAAAGGCTGTAGACTTTGTCGTCTCGCGGTTCAAGGAGCACCTGCATGTTAAGGCCTGAACAGATGCGCCGGCTGCTCATCGCAGTCCCGAAGGGTGAGATCGAGACCGTCATCAGCGAACTCTACCGTCACAACATCTACCACATCGAAGACTTTGTGCCGGAGAGCGAGTCTGCCTCGGCGTTATCGATCGGCCACCCGCTCCCGGGAGCGAGCGATACAGCCTCGGCGCTCATCAAGGTCAGGGCCATCGAGAATGCGTGCGGGATTGATCCCGGGAACGTAGAAATCAGAGAAAAGATCCCCGCATCGAAGGTCAGGGAGAGGATCAAGACGGATCTTCCCGCCATCCTGGAGGAGGTGGAAGGTCTCGTCGCAACACGTTCGAAACTGGAGGCGCGGCAGAAAGAGCACGAACAGCGCGCAAAAGAACTCGAACCGTTTGCTGCGCTCCCCCTTGACCTGGAACTTTACCGGGGGTATACCCGGTTTACCGTCTTTACCGGGCATATCAGGCATGATGTAGCCATCGACGTCCCCCACGAGAAATATTTTTCCGACAAGGTGGACGGCAACATGATCGCCGTCGTGGTGCCTAATGAGCACCGCGAAGAAGTCGAGCGGACTCTTCTTGATGCCGGGTTCCAGGCGATTCCCGTCCCGGAAGAGACGGGAGCTCCGGCTGATCGCCAAAAAGCCCATCTCGGCGAAGCCCGGGACGTCAATGCCGGGATCGCCGGGGTCAACCAGAGGCTCGCGGAGATCCGGGACAGGCACACCGATCTCCTGGTAGCATGCGATGAACTACTCACGGCCGACGTAGAGCGGGCGGAAGCCCCGTTGCGGTTTGCTACCACGGAGGAGACCTTCATCACTGAAGGCTGGGTGCCCGAGGACCGGGTGAACAGGGTCCGGGCGGCACTGGAGAAGGCGGCCAACGGCCGGATCTACATCGGGGAACTGGCGATCGATGACGACGCAAAGGTCCCGGTGGAGTACGAGAACCCGTCGTTTGCCTCGCCGACCCAGGTGCTCATGGACATCTACGCGCGGCCGCGGTACTCCGAGCTCGACCCGACGTTGATGGTAGCCATCGTGTTTCCCATCTTCTTCGGGCTGATCCTCGGCGACGTGGGGTACGGAGCAATCCTGCTTGCCCTGAGCCTCGGGCTCCGGAAGTTCCTGACAGGTGACGAGGGGCGCATGCTTCTTAAGGTGCTCACCTACGCAAGTGTATCGAGCATCATCTTCGGGATTCTCTACAGCGAGATCTTCGGGACCGCGCTCCCGTGGCCGGCGCTGATCTACTCCCGGCACCTCAACATAGGGGTGGCCGCGGGCGGTCACGGTCCTCAGGTCACCGAACTCATGATCCTTGCAATCTGGATCGGCATCCTGCACATCACGCTCGGGCGGATCCTCGGCATGATCAACGCCCGGAAGGTTCACCACGGAAGACATGCGGCAAAAGCGGCAATCGCCAATGCCGGGTGGATCGGGACGATGTGGGGTATTCTCCTCATGATCTGGGCGCTTTACGCCATCCCGATGATGCCCGACCTGACGGGTCTTCCCGTCGTCGTCATGGGGCTCAACGTTGCCGCCGTGGCGGGAGCCGTCCTTCTGGTGGCAGGCATCCTCGGGATCGCTCAGGAGAACCCGCTCGAACTGGTCGAGATCCCGACGATCATCAGTCACGTATTGTCCTACGCCCGTCTCGTGGCGGTGGGCTTATCCTCGGTCGCTATCGCGATGGTGGTCAACTACATCGCGATCGGTATGATGATACAGCCCCAGCTTGAAGCGATCACACCGGTCGGCGTGATCCTCATCATCTTCGGTGTTCTCGTCCTCTTTATGGGGCACGCGCTGAACACGGCACTCGGCCTCCTTGGAGGCGGTCTGCACTCACTTCGTCTCCACTATGTTGAGTTCTTTACCAAGTTCTACAAAGGTGGAGGCAAGAAGTACAACCCGTTTGGTATGAAATCTAAGTTTACGGAGGAATAAAGAAATGGCAGATGTTGTTATGACTCTTGAAATGGTACAGGCATCGCAGATGGGAATGAAAGCACTCGGCGCGGCTCTCGCTGTCGGCCTTACCGGCATCGGCGCCGGTGTCGCGGAGATGACGATCGGTTCCGCTGCGGTCGGGGCGACGGCGGAGAACCGCGACGTGTTCGGTCTGGTGCTGCTGCTTACCGTTATTCCCGAAACCATCGTTATCTTCGGTCTTGTGGTTGCACTGCTGCTTCTGTTCTGATGGAGTGAACCATGGGACTCGAAGCAGTCGTCAACGAGATCCGGGAGAAAGGGCGAAGAGAGGTCGCGGCGGTCCGGGCAGAGACCCGGGCCGACGTCGAGGAGATCCTGAAGGACGCACAGGCCCGGGCTGCCGCGATCAAGGTCTCGGCCGAAGAGGAGGTGGACCGGGCTGCCGCCCACATCGCCAACCAGGAAGCCTCGGCAGCGAACCTCGTCGTCAAGCGGCAGGTCTTGAACGCCCAGAAGACGCTCCTCGATCAGGTCTATTCGGCCTCGCTCGCTGCTGTCGGTGATCTGCCTGCTGAGTTCCACGAGAAGGCGCTCACAGACCTGTTGAAGAGAGCGGCAGAGGAGATCAAGAAGGGCACCGTGCACGCAAACAGGCGGGATATCCCGGTCGTCGAAAAGGTCCTCGGCGCGACACAGTCCCTCTCGGGCTACACCGTGGGCGCGCCCGTCGAGATCCCCGGCGGCATCATCGTCGAGAGCGCCGACGGCGACCTGCAGATCGACTACAGCTACAGCACGTTCCTGGATGAAGTCTGGGAATCCGCCCTGAAAGATGCGTCGGATATCCTGTTTACGTGAGGGGGTTCATACATGGCAGGGATAAGTAGCAGCGGACTGGCAACCAACTACATCTACGCCTGCACCCGCATGCGCGTAAGGAGGTCACGGCTGATACCG
Organism: Methanoculleus sp. 10; assembly: GCF_913757945.1. Lineage (NCBI taxonomy): Archaea > Methanobacteriati > Methanobacteriota > Methanomicrobia > Methanomicrobiales > Methanomicrobiaceae > Methanoculleus > Methanoculleus sp. 10. Next base: position 155,446 of record NZ_CAJYDP010000006.1, read on the forward strand.
CGCGAAGATTATCTCCGGATGCTGAATATGAGCCTGCCTGAGATCACCCGGTTCATCGGTGAGACCAAGTATCGGTCCGAGATCGATGAACTCGGCACCTCCTTCTCCGGTATCAACCTCGTCGAGGTGGCCCTGAGCTGGAACCTCGCAAAGGAGTACCAGAACATCCTGGACCTTGTGCCCGGGGAACTGAAGTACTTCACCGCGAGTTACCTGCGGCGCTGGGATATCCAGAACGTCGTCACCGTCCTGCGCGGCAAGATGCAGGGGATGTCGCCGGGCAGGATCAAGGAGGTCCTGGTCCCGGCCGGCAGGCTTGACCGGATTGCTCTCGACCGCCTGATCGCCGAAGATTCCCCGGAACGGGTTGTCGAGGCCCTCAGGGGCGAGCAGTTCTACCCGGTCCTCGAACGGGAACTTCCCCACGCGATCGAGACCGGGTCATTTGCCCACCTGGAGAACGAACTCTACAAGGGCTACTACGCACGGCTCATCGCCGATGCCAGAGCGGGTGTCAAGGGTGGGAACGTATTCCTGAAGTACATCGAGCTCGAGATCGATACCCGGAACATCCAGAACCTCTTCCGCCTCCGGGCCGGGCGCGTCCATGAGGACGTGCGGGAACTGATGATCCCCGGCGGCTCGTTCTCGGTGGAAGAACTGCAGCGGCTCTCGGGGCTTGAGGACAAAGACGAGTTCATCGACGCCCTGAAACGGCGGGTGAGATCAGTCCCGCTCCTGAACACGCTCGAGGCCATCCGGGGCAAGACCGCCCTGCATGCGATCGAGGTTGCGCTGACCCGGGTCCAGCTCGACCAGATGGAACGGATGTCCAAGCGGTATCCGTTCTCGGTCCTGCCCGTCATCGTCTACCTGGAAGAGAAGAAGTACGAGGTCGCGAACCTTCGCGCTCTCGCCCGGGGCAAGGAGGCCGGCCTTCCCGGCGAGCGATTACAGGGCTACCTGGTGATGTAAGCATGGAGATCGCAGTTGTCGGTAGCGGTGAATTCATCCTCGGTTTCAGGCTCGCGGGTGTCAGGAGGACCTACGCGGCCGAGACCGACGAACGGCTGGTCGAGCACATCAACCGGGTGCTGGAGGATAAAGACGTCGGCATCCTTGTGCTGAAAGGCAGTGACATGGAGCGGGTCCCCCTGCGGCTCCGCACCGTCCTCGAGAACTCCGTTAAGCCGACGGTGATCGCCATCGGCGGAGAGGAGGGCGGCCTGTCGATGAGAGAGAGAATCAAGAGATCGGTGGGTGTTGATCTGTGGAAGTAATGAAGAAAAGTAAGGAGAACGGGGCTCAGGGAGCCCTGAAACGAATTTCAGGGCCGGTCGTCACTGCTGTTGGTCTCGACGCACACATGTACGACGTGGTGAAGGTCGGCAATGAGGAACTGATGGGGGAGGTCATCAAGATCCAGGGTGAGAACGTCATCATCCAGGTCTACGAGGACACCGCCGGCATCAGGCCCGGTGAGCCGGTGACGAACACCGGCCTCTCGCTCGCCGTGGAACTCGGGCCCGGCCTGCTGACCAGTATCTATGACGGGATCCAGCGGCCGCTCGAGGTGCTCGTGGACAAGATGGGCAACTTCATCGAGCGCGGTGTCTCGGCCCCCGGCCTCTCGCACGAGAAGAAGTGGGAGTTTGTGCCCACGGTGAAGGCGGGCGACGCCGTCAAGGCCGGCGACATCCTCGGCACGGTCCAGGAGACGAACATCGTCCACAAGGTCATGGTCCCCCCGAACGCGAAGGGCGGCAAGGTCAAGAAGATCGTGGGCGGCAGTTTCACGGTGGACGAGACGATCTGCACCCTCGAGGACGGCACCGAGATCGTGATGCTCCAGCGCTGGCCGGTCCGTGTGCCCCGCCCCGTGAAACAGAAACTGAACCCGGACATCCCGCTGATCACCGGTCAGCGGATCCTGGACGGTCTCTTCCCCATCGCAAAGGGCGGAACGGCGGCCATCCCCGGACCGTTCGGGAGCGGCAAGACGGTCACCCAGCAGCAGCTCGCCAAATGGTCCGATGCCGAGATCGTCGTCTACATCGGCTGCGGCGAGCGCGGCAACGAGATGACCGAGGTGCTGACCGAGTTCCCGGAACTCGAGGACCCGAAGACCGGCCGCCCGCTGATGGAGCGGACGGTCCTGATCGCGAACACCTCGAACATGCCGGTCGCGGCCCGTGAGGCGTCCGTCTACACGGGGATCACGATCGCCGAGTACTTCAGAGACATGGGCTACGACGTCTCCCTGATGGCCGATTCCACCTCCCGGTGGGCCGAAGCCATGCGTGAGATCTCGAGCCGTCTTGAGGAGATGCCCGGCGAAGAGGGGTATCCCGCATACCTTGCGGCGCGCCTCTCGGAGTTCTACGAGCGGGCAGGCCGTGTCATCACCCTGAACGGGGCAGGCGGTTCGGTTTCGGTCATCGGCGCGGTCTCTCCGCCCGGCGGCGACTTCTCCGAGCCGGTCACCCAGAACACCCTGCGTATCGTCAAGGTCTTCTGGGCGCTCGATGCGAAGCTCTCCCAGCGCCGGCACTTCCCGGCCATCAACTGGCTGAACTCCTACTCGCTCTACCTCGATGCGCTCAACGAGTGGTACGACCGCGAGGTCTCGCCCGAGTGGAACCCGCTCCGGGCGTGGGCGATGGGCGTCCTCCAGAAGGAGGCCGAACTCCAGGAGATCGTCCAGCTGGTCGGTTCAGACGCCCTGCCCGACGAGGAGCAGGTCACCATCGAGGTGGCGCGGATGATCCGCGAGATCTTCCTGCAGCAGAACGCCTACGACGCGGTGGACACCTATTGCCCCATGTCCAAGCAGTACGACATGATGAAGGCGATCAAGTTCTACGCCGACCTTGCGCGTACCGCCCAGGCAGGCGGCGCAACCCCGCAGCAGGTTGTCGGCGTGAAGAGCAAGAACGAGCTTGTGCAGATCAAGTTCATCAAGGACTACGAGCCGGTGCTTGCGAAGATCCGAAAGGACATGGAAGCTGAATTTGATGCAATAAGGGCGGCGTGATCATGAAGGAGTACAGAACGGTTGCACAGATTGCGGGCCCCCTGGTCTTCGTCGAGAAGACGGAGCCGGTGGGATACAGCGAGCTCGTCAACATCGTGACCGCCGACGGCACGGTCAAGCGCGGCCAGGTGCTGGACACGAGCGACGAGGTCGTTGTCGTCCAGGTCTTCGAGACCACCGCAGGTATCGGCAGGGACTCAGGCATCCGCTTCACCGGCGAGACGATCAAGATGCCGGTGGGGAAGGATATGCTCGGGCGTATCCTCTCCGGCGGCGGCAAGCCGATCGACGGCGGCCCGGAGATCGTGCCCGAAAAGCGGCTCGAGATCACCGGCGCGGCCATCAACCCCTACGCCCGTGCGTCCCCCGCGGACTTCATCCAGACGGGTATATCGACGATCGACGGGACGAACACCCTTGTCCGGGGCCAGAAACTCCCGATCTTCTCGGGGTCCGGTCTGCCCCACAACGACGTGGCGCTCCAGATCGCCCGGCAGGCAAAGGTGCCCGGGTCGAAGGAAGAGTTCGCCGTGGTCTTTGCGGCGATGGGCATCACCCGGGAAGAGGCCAACTACTTCATGGCCGACTTCGAGAAGACGGGAGCCCTTGAACGGGCGGTCGTCTTCTTAAACCTCGCGGACGACCCGGCCGTCGAGCGGATCATCACGCCGCGTCTCGCGCTCACCACCGCCGAGTACCTGGCGTTCGACCTCGGCTACCACGTGCTCGTCATCCTGACGGACATGACCAACTACTGCGAGGCGCTCCGCCAGATCGGCGCGGCCCGTGAGGAGGTGCCCGGGCGGCGCGGCTACCCGGGATACATGTACACGGACCTTGCAAGCATCTACGAGCGTGCCGGTATCATCAAGGGCGTCAAGGGCTCGGTGACCCAGATCCCGATCCTGACGATGCCGGGCGACGATATCACCCACCCGATCCCGGACCTGACCGGCTACATCACCGAAGGCCAGATCGTGGTCAACCGTGATCTGCACCGGAAGGGTATCTACCCGCCGATCAACGTGCTGCCGTCGCTCTCCCGCCTGATGAACCTCGGTATCGGGAAGGGGCACACCCGCGAGGACCACAAGAAGGTCTCGGACCAGCTCTACGCGGCATACGCGGAGGGGAACGACCTCCGGGGGCTTGTCGCCATCGTCGGGAAGGACGCGCTCTCGGAGCGCGACCGGATGTTCCTCGAGTTCGCCGACCTCTTCGAGGACCGGTTCGTCAGGCAGGGCCTGTATGAGGACCGGTCGATCGTCGAGACGCTCGAACTCGGTTGGGATCTCCTCTCGACGCTGCCGGAGGAGCAGCTGGTGCGTATCGACCGCGAACTGATCCAGAAGTATCACCCGAAGTACCGCAAGAAGGCCCAGGGGTAAGCATCCATGGCGCTGCGAGACATCAAGCCGACCCGATCTGAACTGATCAACATCAAGCGACGGATCAAGCTCTCGGAGCGCGGCTACAACATCTTAAAGATGAAGCGCGATGGGCTGATCCTTGAGTTCTTCAAGGTGCTGCAGCAGGCAAAAGACAGCCGCGGTGCACTGCTGGAGCGCTACACACATGCAATGGAGATGATCGCCCTCGCGGAGACCGTCGAGGGGGCTATCGGGGTGAAGGCCGCCGCGTTCTCGGCGTCGGAGATCCCCGCAATCTCCCTTTCGAGCAAGAACATCATGGGCGTCGTCGTCCCGGAGATCGAGGCGTCTTCCGTCCGGAAGGGCGTGCTCGACCGCGGCTACGGGATGCTCGGCACCTCCGCCGTCATCGACGAGACCGCAGAGGCGTTTGAGGACCTGCTTGAGGCGATCATCGAGGCGGCCGAGATCGAGACGACCATGAAGCGGCTGCTCGACGAGATCGAGAGCACCAAGCGGCGCGTGAACGCGCTCGAGTTCAAGGTGATCCCGGAACTCACCGAGGCGCGGGACTTCATCAAGATGCGGCTCGATGAGATGGAACGTGAGGAGCTCTTCCGCCTGAAAAAGATTAAGGCACGGAGCGCCTGAGTAAGGGTACAGGTGATACCCGGTGGAGATCGGTACGCTTGCTGATGCAGGGAAACTGAAGGGGACGGTGCTGTTGCGGGTGGATTTCAACTCCCCCATCGACCCCTCCTCAAACCAGATCCTTGACGACAAGAGGTTCCGGGAGCACCTGCCGACGGTGCAGGCACTTGAGGACGCGCGGCTTGTCGTCCTCACGCACCAGAGCAGGCCCGGCAAGAAGGACTACACGACGCTTGAGGCGCACGCGGCGAAGCTGGAGCGGCTGCTCGGCCGCCCGGTGACCTACGTGGACGATATCTTCGGGCGGTGCGCCCGTGAGGCGATCCGGAACGCGAAGCGCGGGGACGTCCTGATGCTCGAGAACCTCCGGTTTGCCGCCGAGGAGAACCTGACCTTAAAGCCGGAAGAGGCGAAGAAGACCATCCTTGTGCGGAAACTGGCGTCGATGGCTGACTTCTACGTCAACGACGCGTTCGGCACGGCGCACCGGTCGCAGCCGTCGATCGTGGGGCTGCCGCTCGTGCTCCCGTCGGTGGCCGGCCTCCTGATGGAGAAGGAGGTCGCAAACCTCTCCCGGGTCTTCTCCGGCGCCCCGCGCCCCGTCACCTTCGTCCTTGGCGGGACGAAGGTGGACGACTCGATCGCGGTCGCAGAGAACGTTCTCGCGCGGGGGACGGCCGACCGCGTCATCGTGGTCGGCGTGGTTGGAAACGTCTTCCTGCTTGCGGCGGGCTACGATATCGGGCGGCCGTCGGCCCGGCTGATCGACGACCTCGGCTACCGGGGTGAGATCGAGAGGGCAACAGACCTCCTCAAGACCTACCGGGACCGGATCTTGATGCCGCACGCGGTCGCGGTCCGCGAGGACGGCGAGCGGGTGGAGTACCGGGTCGACGCCGTCCCGGAGGATGCCCAGGTGCTGGACCTCGGGGTCGAGTCGATCGACCGCCTTGCAAAGGTGATATCGGCGTCGGGGACGGTCGTGGTGAACGGCCCTGCGGGGCTCTTTGAGGAGGAGCCGTTCGCCGTCGGCACCTTCGAGCTCCTGAAGGCGGCCTCGGCCGTTGAGTTCTCGGTGGTGGGCGGCGGGCACTCGGGCGCGGCCATCGAGCGGCTCGGCATCGAAGACCAGTTCACCCACATCTCCACCGGCGGCGGGGCGGCAATCGAGTTCCTGACCGGGAAGAAGATGCCTGCCATTGAGGCGCTGGAGATGTCTAAAAAGATATTCGGGTGAAGGGCGCGGTGCCCTCACCTCTCTTACCTGAACTGCTGTTCTTCCCGGCGTGGCCGTATCGCACCGCGCCCCGGTACTTCGCTAACGTTCTGAGAAAGCCCTCCCCTGGGGGTCAAACCGCTGACTTCCCTTCGCGGCCCCGCGCTCAACGCGAGAGGCAGTATCGTTATCCCCATCCTCTCGTGCAACGATTCTCAATTACCGGCACTCTCGGCGGAGGAGAGTATCGACCCTTTTTCACACTATCCGGGGGTTTGCATCCCGGGAGACGACTTTTCCCGGGTATCCCCATGTACTGCCCCCCCTCCGGGGGCGGGGCTTTGAGGAGGTACGTACGGGTACCCGGTCCTCTCCCCCCATGGCGATAGCCGCCACGGTCCACTGCACGGGGAGATCCCGGGGAAGAACCAGTTTCCAGCCGGTTCTCCCCGGCCGATTCTTCCCGGTCTTTCGGGAAACTGGCGTCAGCACCGCTCCCCGACACGGCTTCCCACTGGCTATCGCCATTGATGACCGCCCCCGCCTCTCGGAGGCGGGGGAGGATATGCAGCGCGGGCGGGTAGGTGCCGGGGAAGCGCATGGGTATGCCACCGGTGAAGCGCGGGCGGGTGGGGGTTGCCGAGGGGAGCGCTCCGTGCCGGGAAGGGACGAAGGCCAGATATGGTCCGTTCGTTTGGAATCACTGCACTGGTATCCGGGGTACCGCTAACTCTTTGTTGGGGTGTTGCGCGCGACCGCATCGATCGATACCGGGTGTCAAAATGAGCGAAGTACTGCGTCCGGGTGCTCCTGCCCTGCCGGCGTGCATCCCCGGGGGCCTTCGGGACCTGTCGTTTCGTCCCGAACGCCCGGCACCGTGAAGCGGGCGGCAGGATGATCCCCGCCATCGCCCCCCGTTTTGCTCTACCCGAGGCTCCTTTGCGCTGGTTCCCGGAAAAAGGAATGAGGTGGGGGGCCCACACCCGAATACTTCGTGAGCCCGGTGAAATCTCGCTTGTAGTCGTTGAATGCTGGTGCAGGGGCGGCCATGTGTGCCCGGGGCGCCCCTCGATGGAATCCCTGTATTGCTGATGGGTGTGTGGATGGTTGTGGTGATCGCTGATGGAAGTTGAATGACTGATGGTCGCTGGGTGTGGCTCTACCCCGATCCAATGTTTATATTATCTGATATATAATTTTTCTCTATAATTTAATGGCTGAATTAAAGTAATCAAATGCGAAAATATCATTTTTTATCGTTCTTTTATGATTAAAAAGCGTTTAAATACTTTATCGACATAGCCGCAATTATTATATATGGTCAGAGGGGTTGACGCGGCATCGCCCGGGAGATCCCGGGTCCGCGCTGCCCCGGGGCCCCTGAAGGATCACTCGCGGAGGAGGGCGATCCGGGAGCCGACCGGGATGCCGATGTCGGCGCCGATCGGGCCGCACTTCACCGACATCAGGTAGGCCACCGGCGGGAGGTCGCCCTCGTCGGAGAGCGACTCGTAGTTTGCCATGCCCTTGGCGATGACGAGCGTCGCACGGTCGAGCGCGTCGGCGAGGGCGGGCGGGGCAAGGTCCCGGTTGAGGCCGAGTTCGGCGATGCCGTCCGTGGTGGTGGTGAGCACGTCCACCCGGCGGTCGAGCCCGAGCGCCACCGCATCCTCGATCGTCGCGTCGTTTAAGATCGGGGCGCCCCGGACGGCAAACGTGACGTGCGACCCGCTCTTCCTGAGGTGATCGGCGAGGAGGGCGTCAAAGGCGATCTCCCCGCAGTTGTCGGCGAGGTAGACCACCCGGGAGTTGAGGGGTTCCATCCCGTCGGTGTCGTCGACGGTCAGCCCCGCGGCGAACTCCCGGCGGAAGAACCCGACGAAGTCGTCGGTGACGGTATGGGCCTTTGAACCGTAGTCCAGCGTGTTGCCGATGACCGACGCGAGCACGAGATCGCGGAACGTCGAGAGGCTGCCGCGCACCGCCAGAGAGACCGCCATCGCGTCCCTGTTGTTCGCCTGCTTCAAGGCCCGGTACGGGTCGGTGCTGCCGATCATCCGGTAGGCAAGACGGTGCACGCGGCTCGCGATGACCGGCGCGCGGCCACCGGGTCGGCGAGCGAGCGCTGGAGGAGGTCCCGGCATGCCCCGACGGTCGCCCGGACGAGTGCCGGATCGTCGGTGCAGAGCCGGCTTTCGTATTCGACACGGGAGATCAGGCAGTCCGTGCAGCCCTGGTGAAGTCTCATGGTGAAGATAACTGGGTCCGGCGAAGACAAAAAAGGTACGATGGGGCCACTGCGATTTGAACGCAGGTCAGAAGACCCCCAGTCTCCTAGGATGGCCAGGCTACCCTATGGCCCCTCCTCTATACTATGTGCTCAAATTGCACATATAGTTTCGCCTTTCGGGAGCGGAGATGGGGGGGCTATCCTCGCATTCTCTTATACTCTTCGACGTTCCGTGTCAGCTGTTCCAGTTCGTTGCCGGTGATCTCCATCCTGCCCGTCAGCGCATCGACCTCCGTGAGGAGCTGCTGGATGCGCACGTACATGACGTACATGATGAACAGCAGGCAGATGATGGTCACCGAGAGCAGAACTATCATGAGTGCGTTGATATCGATCATTCTGGTTCTCTCCTGAATAGTGCGCGGGCAAGCCGCTCGATAAACCCTTCCGGACCTTTTCGGGCTCCTCCGCGACGGGGAAACCCGCCAGGGTGGCCGCCACCCTCCGGAATGCTTTTGACGATTCGGACCCCGGATACTTCGCAACGACCGGCGTCCTCGCCGCCGCCGCCCTTCTCACGTTCGCGTCCTCGGGTATCGTGTCGATGACCGGCACGCCAAGGGCCTTCTCGATCTTCTTCCGGCTCACATCCGTGCTCTCCAGGGTCACCCGGTTGAGGAGCGCTCCCTTGACGGTGCCGCCGACCATCTCCGTCAGGATCTTGATCTTTAAGGCATCCACGAGCGAGGAGATCTCGGGGTTCACCACCAGCAGCACCTCGTCCGCCACGGTGAGCGGTATGACCGCATCGGTATCGATGCCGGCAGGCGCGTCGAAGAAGAGGAAGTCACAGCGGTCGGCCAGATCGCACATCACGTCTCTGAGCCGCGCGGGATCCGCGTTCTGGAACCCCTCAAGCGAGAGGCCGCTCGGGACGACCTTGAGGCCGTAGGGCCCCTCGTAGATCGCGTCCTGGATCGGCGCCTTCCCTGCAAGGACCTCGTGGAGCGTGACCGGCGTCTCTGTGAGCCCCAGCACCAACCCGAGGTTGGCCATGCCCATATCCGTATCGACGATACAGGTCTCCCTGCCATACGGGCCAGTGCTGTTCCGAGATTCGCGGCCACGGTCGTCTTCCCGGTCCCGCCTTTTCCGGAGGCGATGGTGAGGCCCTGATCATCTAAAATCGTCTCAAGGATAGATTGCAGTTTTCTAATTTATACTTATTCGTTCTACCTCTCCACGGAAAAACAAGGATCCGCTTTAATCCCTGATATGCTCCATTGCAGAGCGATCACGGGCGATAAGCGCCAGGAAACGTATCTGCAATCCATCTTGGGCTACCTCAACTCCGGGGTCCGGGAGCGTTGGTGGGGATCGCCGTGACACCACGGCCTTCGCGGCTCCTGTACCGGGAGATCCGGCTGTTCCTGCACGCCCCGGGTTGCCTCTCACGTTGGCGCGGAGTGCAGCGTGTCATCGTAGGGTAGCGATGGTTGGCGCGTGCCGGGCCGGGCACTATGACCTCTCGCGTGAGCTGCCTGGTGCAGATGGCGATACAGCCTCTCGTGAAGAGCCGCGAAGGGAAGTCAGCAGTTTGACTTCCAGCGGAGGGCTTTCTCAGAACGTCACCGAAGCAGTGCATGCACAAGAGGGCGAAGGATGCGAACGGCGGCATATGGGACGCAGGGATTTAGGCGGCAACAAGCAGTAGTGCACCGAATCTCAATTATCGGCACTCTCAACGGGGGAGAGTATCGATCGTTTTCGTATGAAAATGGCCCCCAATATTTTTATCCGGTATGCCTGTGGCCCCGCGTGGGCATCATGTGGTTTTTCCACACTATCCGGGGTTTGCATCCCGAGATCGGCTTGTCCTGGTATCCCTACGTGCTGCCCCTCCGAGAGGGGTTACTGGGTGGATGGCAATCTGGAGGGATTGAGTCCGGACAAGGAAGCCACGAGGCAGAGGCCGAGGCCTGCCCTTCCCCGCGAGTTGCCACCGTGGCGATAGGCCACCACGGTCCACTGCACGGTCCACTGCACGGTGAGATCTCGAGGAGAAACCAGTTCCAGGGCGGTTTCTTCCCCGTCCTTCCCGGGAAACCGGCGCCAGCAGTATTCCCCTGACACACGGCTTTCCCCGATAATAGCATTAGCTCCCTGCCCTTCGGGAGGGCGGGGAGGAGATGAAGCGCGGGCGGAGTAGGGTGCCGGAGAGGACGACAGCCTCACCCCCGTGGCGATAGCCACCACGGTCCACTGCACGGGAGATCCTGGGAGAACCGGGTTCAGGTTTAACCCTGAACCTCACCTGACCTGCCCAGGAACCGCCAGCACCACCCCAGAACACGGCTTCCCGCTGGCTATCGCCATGATTCTCTCGCCCCCGGGAGGGGCGGGTGGGGGCGAGAGCCAGATGGGACGAAGGCCGGATATGGTCTGTTCGTTTGGAATCGTTGCAGTAGTGGCATGGTCCGGTAGAGCCGTGGCCCGCGGGGGCGCCGCGAGCCCCCTCCCGGAGCGGTCCTCCGTGGCCCCGCGGGGGTGTTGCGGCAGCGCCTTACCCGCCTCCCGCGGCCGCAATACTTCCCAAATGCCGGTAAAATTCAGGCTAACGGCACCTTCGGAATGATGCCGATTCGATATTCATATATCCGATCATCCGCAGTAAGAATCCCATCTCTCTAAATATCAAAAACCACAAGATCTTTGTACTTTCAGAGAATACGCTTCAATATGCCTCTCGTTGATGGTTTCGACGACACCTCGATCCTCTCCATCGGTCATCTCGGCATTGTCGCCGGTGCCTACGACTCCCTGCAGATCGCTGATGTGATCGACGCTGCTCTCCCGAAAACCCGCCATCACCATCTCAGCCACGCCCAGGTGCTCAAAGCCATGGTTCTCAACGGTCTCGGGTTCATCGAGCGCCGGCTCTACCTGTTTCCCGACTTCTTTGACGATATCGCCGTCGAACGTCTCCTCGGGGAGGGCATCACGCGGGACCACCTCAACGACGATGTGCTCGGCCGAACGCTGGACGCGATCGCCGCCTACGGCCCGACCGAGCTCTTCAACGAGATCGTTGCAGCATGCCTTCTTCCGACCGACTTTGGGGCCCACTGTATCCACATCGACACCACCAACTTCAGCGTCACCGGGGCGTATGAGGCTGAGCTCGATGTGGGCGAGATCGCGATCACCTACGGTCATCCGAAGGATGGCCGGTGGGACCTCAAACGGTTTGTCCTCGGGATGGCCTCGAACCAGTATGGGGTTCCGCTCTTCCTCCAGACGTTCTCCGGCAACGAATCGGACAAAGAAACGATCCTGACCATCATCCAGCACCTCAACGAGAACCTGAGATCTAATGAAAAAGTCTACCATGTGGCTGATTCAGCCTTCTACACGGCAAAGAACCTGAAAACTCTGGGGCAGCACACGTTCTGGATCAGCCGGGTCCCGGCCACGATCACGGAAGCGCAGGACCTGGTCCGGACCGAGGATCCGCTTTTGCCGTGTACCGACGACCGCTACAGCTATCAGGAGCATTGCAGCGAATATGCCGGGATCCGGCAGAAATGGGTTCTGTACCGGTCGGTCCCGATGTATGAGCGGGAGGAGAAGACGTTCGAGAAGAACCTGGCAAAGAACCTGGATCAGACGCGGGCATCGCTCCGGAAGCTCTGTGCCCGGGAGTTTGCCTGTGAACCGGATGCGCGTATGGCAGCCGAGATCTGGCTCCACAAGCATCCGCGATACCAGTTCCGTGACCTCGACATCGGCACGATTACCCGCAAGCAGGAGAAGAAGCGGGGGAGACCGAAGAACGGGGAGCCGGTTCAGGTGTCGTACAAGATCACGGCGGAGATCGAGCACAACCCTGCGGTTCTTGCCGAGGAACGGCGGATCCTCGGGAGATTTGTCCTGGCAACGAATGATCTGGAGTTGTCGGCCGACGAACTGCTCGCCAACTACAAGGGGCAGGGGGCGGTGGAACGCGGGTTTCGGTTCCTGAAGGACAAGTCGTTCCGGGTCGCAGAGGTCTTTTTGAAGAAGCCATCCCGGATCCAGGCGCTGGCGATGGTGATGGTACTCTGCCTGTTCATCTATGCGCTCACGGAGTTCCGGGTGCGACGAGAATTGGAGCGAACCGGCGAGACGGTGACCAGCCAGACGAAGAAACAGACCCAGCGGCCTACGTTGAAATGGATGTTCTTCCGGTTCCGGAGGGTGCGGGAGTTCGTGGTGGTCGAGGAGGGAAGGAGGGTGAGACGGGTGGCGAACCTGAATGAGGAGTTGCAAAAGATTCTGCGATTGCTGGGGAGGGAGTACGAAAAATACTATTCATGACGGAGGACATGCGGAATGTGGGATATATGATGCGGCGCAGATATGTGCATGGAGATATACCGGGGTCAAGTCGTATGAGTTTCAATCCCTTCATGGAGGAAAATGCCCGACCGTGCATCGATGAGATCCGTTCCATCCCCGGTGTCGTCGCATGCGCCCTCGTATCCTGCGAGGGCGCGATCCTGGGTAAGTACTTCCGGGAGGGCAGCCTCTCATCGTCCCTTTTCGCAGCGATGTGCGCAACGGTCCTCGCATCCGCAGAGGCAGCCTGCGGCAGCGTTCACCTGCAGAGCCCTTCCATGGTCGCCATCACCGCAGCCGACGCTGCCATTCTCATCGTGAGTGCGGGAGAAGGTGCCCTGATCGCAGCGGTAATAGATAAGTCTGCAGATCTCCCAACAATACAGAGACGGTTATCGGACATAACAGTCAGGATCGGAGAGGAGGCGTGATGTACACAATACTCATCGTCGACGATAGCCCCATGATCGTCGACGTCTTTGTTACCATGCTGGAGCGTGGCGGCTATCGGCCGATCACCGCCTTTAGCGGCGAGGAGTGCCTGGAAGTTCTGGGGAGGACTCCCCCTGACCTGGTCCTCCTGGATATCATGATGGAGCCGATGGACGGGTGGGAGACGCTCGGAAAGATCAAGACCAATCCTGCGACGCGGGATATCCCCGTCCTCATGCTGACCGCAAAACCTCTCACGCCCGAGGAGGCGAACGAATACGGCGCCTACATCGAAGACTACATCCTCAAACCCACCACCCACCACCAGCTCTACGAGGCCATCGAGCACGTCCTGGCACGCCGGCATTCCATCGCTGCCGACATCGAACGGGCGCGCGAGGCCGGTGTGGACCCCCATGTCATCGATGAGTACGAGCGCCTCTATAAGAGCGTTGATATCAACCGGCGTCTCCTCAAGATCCTCGAGACCACCTACAGCATCAAGGATGCCCGGGCGGGTATGGGCGAGAACATAACGAGGGCCATAAAAAGCATGGCGGCGAGCATAAAACTCCAGGAAGAGCGCCTGAACCAGGTCCGCGCTCAGTTTGCAGATATTTTCGGGAAGCAGTGACCGCCCTGAGGGGTGCCGGGTCCGTGAGCAGGGCAAGGGGGCGGCGCCCGGCCGCCTCTAATACTAGTGCAATGATTCTCAATTACCGGCACGCTCAACGGAGGAGAGTATCGATCTTTTTTCACACTATCCGGGGGGTTGCGTCCCGGGAGACGGCTTTTCCCCGGTATCCCCACGTACTGCCCCCTCCGGGGGGCGGGGGCTTGAGGAGGAACGCGAGTACCCACCTGGGGAGGGAGACCCTCCCCGGTCCCCACCCCCGTGGCGATACCCCGCGGTCCACTGCACGGGAGGAACCGGGAGGAACCGGTTTCTAGCCGGTTCTCACTGGCCGATTCTTCCCGGTCTTCCGGGAAACCGACGTCAGCACTGCTCCCTGGCACGGCTTCCCACCGGGTATCGCCAGCACTGCCCCTGCCCCCGGGTGGGAGGAGGCCGAGGCCGGGTGGGAGGGGCTGCCGGAGAGGAACTTCGGGTATCATTTGCCCGGGAGGAGACCCTCCCGGTCCCCACCCCCGTGGCGATACCCCGCGGTCCACTCCATGGGGAGATCCCGAGAAGAACCGGCTACGGCTTCCCGCTGGATATCGCCATGATTGCCCTCGCCCCGGGGGCGGGGAGGAGACGCAGCGCGGGCGGGGAGGGGTTGCCGGAGAGGAACTTCAGTGCCCATTTTGCCCGGGAGGGACGAGCCTCCCGGTCCCTCCCCGTGGCGATATCCCCACGGTCCACTCCACGGGAGAACTCAGGGAAGAACCAGATTCAGGCCAGCCTTCCCGGTCTTCCCGTTCCCTCCCGAAACCGACGCCGCTGCCACTCCCGGGCACGGTTTATCCCGGATATCGCCCCTGACTGCCCTCGCCCCGGGAGGGCGGGGAGGAGCGCGAAGCGCGGGTGGGAGGGGCTGCCGGAGAGGACATGCAGTATCCCTCCAGGAAGGCCGGGTGGGGTGAGGGGACGGAGGGGAGCGCTCCGTCTGGGATGGGACGAAGGCCAGATAGGCTCTGTTCATTTGGAATCGATGCACTAGTCCGTGCGCTCCTGCCGCCCGATGAAGACGATCGCCACGGTCAGCACGAGGATGGCGGCAAGCGTCATGCCGATATCGAGGGGCTCGACGGGTTCGACCCCGAAGGTCAGCACCCGCCGCACCATCGCCGTGATGCCTGCGATCAGGATCGGCGTCACCTGCACCCGGTTCGTCCTGAAATATGCCGTCACCGTCTCGAGGATCTCCACGATGATGAGGGTCAGGAGAAGCGCGTGCAGCACCTGGAGCACGCCCTGCGTCATGTCTTCGGCGCGGATGAGCGCCGCCACCTGCAGGGCGACGTCGTAGAAGGAGACGAGCGCAAGCAGGGAGAGCGAGAGGGCGATGAGCAGGTATATGCCCAGCGTTGCCCCTGATATGGCAGATATGGCCGTATCGGCACGGGTCTTGAGTGGTGTCATGCGGGCGCCCCGTAGGGAGAATATAGAAACAGACCATCCCCGGGGCATTAAACATTCCGATAGACCTGCAACGGCTGATGAATTGAAAAGTTTATATTGTTAGACTGCGAATGATATGATACGCCTGCAAGTAAGTTATATATACTATTCTTGCATTGTAATAATGCTGGATGGCAGTACGCGCGGGGCCTATAGCTCAGTTAGGTAGAGCGCCTGGCTTTTAACCAGGTGGTCGGGGGTTCAAATCCCCTTGGGCCCGTTGCCATGGGCGATGTCTATGGATTTTAACAAGGTGATGCATCTGATACGCAACTCTTTCGTCGGTGAGGTGTAAGGCGATGGGCACTCCACTTGACGTACTCAACCATGAGATGGTTCCGGACCATCAGATTATGGGCGAAGAAGAGGTCGCGGACCTTCTTGCGACGTACCATATCTCTTTAGAACAATTGCCAAAAATTTACCATGACGATCCAGGAGTCAAAGCTATCGGGGGCGATGTCGGGAACGTCATCCGGATTACTCGTGACAGCCGCACAGCAGGCAGGGCCGAAGCCTACCGCCTTGTCATGAAGAGACCGAAGAAATAAATCAGAGGCCGGGGAGCTGATCCATCTGTTAGACCGAAGTGTTTTGTCGAGGGCATACTTTTCGCGGGAGCATGTAGCCCGTCACCAGTTAGACTCTTATAACAACTTCCTCCTGCACAACCTTCAGAAAGTTGTCGATGAACAACGTATTATTGAGACCGATATCGAGACCCGTGGAAAGGGCAAAGAAGCCGTATGGGTTGAACTGGGCAGTATCGAGGTGAAGAAACCCCGTGTCCGCGAGGCGGACGGGTCGCAGTCCGAACTCTTCCCGAGCGAGGCGCGCCTCCGGAACCTCACGTACGCGGCACCCATTCAACTCGACATGACGCTTGTCCAGGGCGAAGAACCGCAGGACCCGATCGTCACCATCATCGGGCAGCTGCCGGTGATGGTGGGATCAGCCGCCTGCAACCTCTATAACATGAGCGACGCCGAGCGGACCGCGCACGGCGAGGACCCGCTCGACCCCGGCGGCTACTTCATCGTCAACGGCACCGAGCGGGTGCTGATGACGCTTGAGGACCTTGCCTCGAACAAGATCATGACCGAGTTCACCGAGCGCTACAACGAGCGGATCTACGTAGCGAAGGTCTTCTCGCAGTTCCGGGGTTACCGGGCGCTCGTGATCGTTGAGCGGAACAGGAAGAACCTGCTTGAGGTCTCGTTCCCCTCGGTCGCCGGGCACCTCCGGTTCGTCGACCTGATGCGGGCGCTGGGGCTCCAGGGCGACCACGACATCGTGGAAGCGGTCTCCACCGATGAAGAGATCCTCACCTTCATGATGCAGAACCTGGAGGAGAGCGAGTGCGACACGGTCGACGAAGGCGTCATGTACGTCGGAAAGAAACTCGCGCCGAACCAGACCCGGGACTACCAGCGCAAACGGGCCGAGTTCGTCCTTGACAACTACCTCCTCCCGCACTTAAACTACCTGATGCCCGTGGGCATAAAAGAGGACGACCCCGGCTACCGGCCGGCCGTCGAGGGCGTCCGCCTCGCAAAGGCGCACTTCCTCGGCCGCATGGCCGAGGCCTGCTTTGACCTGGTGCTTGACCGGCGCCGGATCGACGACAAGGACCACTACGCGAACAAGCGGCTGAAACTTGCCGGCGACCTGATGGAAGACCTCTTCCGGATATCGCTCAACCGCTTGACGCGCGACGTGAAATACCAGCTCGAGCGGGCCAGCATGCGCCACCGCGACCTCTCGATCGGCACCGCGGTGCGCGCGGACGTCCTGACCGAACGGCTGCTGCACCCGCTTGCCACCGGCAACTGGGTGGGCGGGCGCACCGGCGTCTCGCAGCTCCTGGACCGGGTCGATCACATGGCGGTGCTCTCGCACCTCCGGCGCGTGATCTCCCCGCTCTCCCGCTCGCAGCCTCACTTCGAGGCCCGTGACCTGCACCCCACCCAGTGGGGCCGGATCTGTCCGAGCGAGACCCCTGAGGGGCCGAACTGCGGGCTGGTGAAGAACTTCGCCCAGATGGTCGAGATCAGCAAGGGCGTCATCGACGAAGAGGAAGTGAAGAACGTTCTCTACGATATGGGCGTCATCGCCCTCCGGAGGGAGACGGCATGAGACAATCAAGAGTCTTTGTGGACGGCGCCCTGATCGGGCTCGTGGACGACCCCCGGGACCTGGTTAGCCGGATCCGCGACATGCGCCGGCGCGGCGAGATCTCACGCGAGATCAACGTCTCCTACAAGGAGTTCAACAACGACGTCATCGTCCACACCGATCGCGGGAGAGCGCGCCGGCCCCTGGTCGTGGTCCGGAACGGCAAACCGCAGGTGACCGAAGACGAGATCGAGCTCCTCCGGAAAGGCGAGATGACGTTTGAGAACGTGGTGCAGAAGGGCGCGATCGAGTTCATCGACGCCGAGGAAGAGGAAGACCTCTTCATCGCCATCAACGAAGCGGATCTCACCCCCGAGCACACGCATCTTGAGATCGACCCCTCGCTCATCCTGGGTATCGGGGCGGCGCACGTCCCGTTCCCCGAACACAACGCGAGTCCCCGTGTCACCATGGGCGCAGGGATGATCAAGCAGGCACTCGGCTTTGGGGCGGCGAACATGAAGCTCCGCCCCGATACCCGGGGGCACATGCTCCACTACGTCCAGAAACCCCTCACCTTCACCCAGACCTCCGACGTGATCGGTTCCGACGATCGCCCGGCCGGCCAGAACTTCGTCGTCGCGATCATCTCCTACGAGGGGTTCAACATTGAAGACGCGCTGATCATCAACCAGGCCTCCATCGACCGGGGCCTCGGGCGTTCGCACTTCTTCCGCACCTACGACGGCGAGGAGCGGCGGTACCCCGGCGGCCAGGTCGACAAGATCGAGATCCCGGACGAAGAGGTCTCTGGTGCGCACGGCGCGGAGTACTACGCGAACCTCGACATCGACGGCATCATCAGCCCCGAGACGGTCGTCCGCGAGAAAGACGTGCTGATCGGGAAGACCTCCCCGCCGAGGTTCCTCGAAGAGCCGACGAGCGAGCTCATCTCCGTCGAGAAGAGGCGCGACACGTCGGTCACGATGCGGAGCAACGAGCACGGCATCGTTGACACCGTCATCATCACCGAGGGCGAGAACTCCTCGCACCTCGTGAAGGTCCGGACCCGGGACCTCCGGGTGCCGGAGGTGGGCGACAAGTTCGCGTCCCGGCACGGCCAGAAGGGCGTCATCGGGCTGATTCAGCCTGCGGCGGATATGCCGTTCACCGAGTCGGGCATGACGCCCGACCTGATCATCAACCCCCACGCGGTCCCGAGCCGTATGACCATCGGGCATATGCTCGAGATGCTGGGCGGCAAGGTCGGCTCCCTCGAGGGCCGGCGGATCGACGCGACGGCGTTCCGCGGGGAGCGCGAGGTGAACCTCCGGCGGTCGCTCAGTGAACTCGGCTTTGCCCACAACGGCCGCGAAGTGATGTACGACGGCGTCACCGGGCGGCAGTTTGCGGCCGACATCTACATCGGCGTCATCTACTACCAGAAGCTCTACCACATGGTCTCGAGCAAGATGCACGCGCGGTCGCGCGGCCCCGTGCAGGTCCTCACCCGGCAGCCGACCGAAGGGCGTGCGCGTGAGGGCGGTCTCCGGTTCGGTGAGATGGAGCGGGACGTGATGATCGGCCACGGTGCGGCCATGGCCTTGAAAGAGCGGCTGCTCGACGAGTCGGACAAGGTGACCCAGTGGGTCTGCGCGAAGTGCGGCATGGTGGCGATGCTTGACCGGAAGCGGAAGGTGACGCGCTGTCTTGCCTGCGGCAGCGAGACTGACATCTACCCCGTCGAGATGAGCTACGCCTTCAAGCTCCTCCTCGACGAGATGAAGAGCATGGGCATCGCTCCCCGCCTGCGGCTCGACGATATGGTATAAGAGAGGGGGCGCAATCAAACTATGACCAGTCCAAAACGTGTTGGAAGGATCGAGTTCGGGCTCTTCTCCCCGAAGGAGATCCGTAAAATGAGCGTCCGGAAGATCATCTGGGCGGACACCTACGACGACGACGGGTTTCCGTACCCGCAGGGTCTGATGGACCTGAACCTGGGCGTCATCGACCCCGGTCTCCGGTGCAAGACCTGCGACCAGAAGGCGGCCGACTGCCCGGGCCACTTCGGGCACATCGAGCTCGCAAAACCCGTCATCCACGTCGGCTACACCCGGCTGATCAGGAAACTCCTCCGGGTGACCTGCCGGTCCTGTTCCCGGCTGCTGATGACGGCCGAAGAGGTCGAGAAGGTCGTCGGCCCTGACGACAGCGAACTCTCCGGGGATATCGTCTCCGAGAAAGACATCAAGAAGGAGCGGGTCTGCCCCCACTGCGGGGAGCAGCAGCTCAAGATCAACTTCGAGAAGCCCACCACCTTCTCTGAGGTCTTCGTGGAGGAGGGGAGAAAGATCGAGCACAAGCTGACCCCGGCCGACATCAGAGCGCGCCTGGAAAAGATCCCGGACGACGACCTGCGGGTGATGGGGGTCAACCCGGACGTTGCGCGGCCGGAGTGGACGATCCTCACCGTCCTCCCGGTCCCCCCGGTCACGATGCGCCCCTCGATCATCCTCGAGAACGGGCAGCGGTCCGAGGACGACCTGACCCACAAGCTCGTGGACATCATCCGGATCAACCAGCGGTTCAAGGAGAACCAGGACGCCGGTGCGCCCCAGCTGATCATCGAGGACCTCTGGGAACTCCTGCAGTACCACGTCACCACCTACCTCGACAACGAGGTGGCGGGGTGCCCGCCCGCCCGGCACCGGAGCGGCCGGCCCTTAAAGACCCTCTCGCAGCGGCTCAAGGGGAAGGAGGGACGGTTCCGCGGTTCGCTCTCGGGGAAGCGTGTGAACTTCTCCGCCCGTACGGTGATCTCCCCCGACCCGAACCTCTCCATCACCGAGGTCGGGATCCCGCTTGCCATCGCAAACGAGATGACCGTCCCGGTCAGGGTGACGCCGTTCAACTTCGAGGAGATGCGGCAGTACATCTTGAACGGCCCCGAGCGCCCCACCATCAGGTCGCCCTGCGGCGCAAACTACGCTATCCGACCCGATAACCGGAGGATGCGCCTATCAGACGTGAACCTGGAGACGGTCGCGGAGATGCTTGAACCGGGCTGGACCGTGGAGCGGCAGTTGAAGGACGGGGATATCGTCCTCTTCAACCGGCAGCCCTCGCTGCACCGGATGAGCATCATGGCCCACCGGATCATCGTGATGGACGGGAAGACCTTCCGGCTGAACCCGGCCGTCTGTCCGCCCTACAACGCCGACTTCGACGGCGACGAGATGAACCTGCACATCCCGCAGACCGAGGAGGCGCGGGCCGAGGCCGAGATCCTGGTCTCGGTGCAGGCAAACATCCTCTCGCCGAGGACCGGCGGCCCGATCATCGGGGGTATCCACGACCACATATCGGGCATCTTCCTCCTGACCCACCGGGTCCGCCGTTTCGGAAAGGAGGACACCCTCTACCTCACCCAGCACCTGCCCATCGAGCACCTGCCCGAGCCGGACCGGCTGGACGATGCCGGGCACCCGCTCTGGACCAACAAGCAGATCTTCTCGCTGATCCTCCCCGACGACCTGAACATGATCTTCCGGGCCTCGTCGTGCCAGAACTGCGAGACCTGCCGGCGGGAGATGTGCGAGAACGACGCGTTCGTCCGGATCGTCGCCGGGAACCTGGTCTCCGGGACCATTGACAAGAAGGCGATCGGCGCGTTCGACGGCCAGATCCTGCACCGGATCATACGGCAGCACGGGATGAAGCGGGCCGCCCGGTTCATCGACGACGTGACCAAGCTCTCGATCCGGGGCATCATGCTCGAAGGGTTCTCGTTCGGTATCGATGACGAAGACCTGACCCGGACCGAGTACGGCCAGATCGACGAGGCCCTGAAGGGCGCCGTCGGCGACGTCGACCGCCGGATCAAGATCTTCAACGAAGGGCAGCTCGAGCCGATGCCGGGCCGGACGCTTGAGGAGACGCTTGAGATGCAGATCATGCAGGTGCTCGGCAAGGCCCGTGACCGCACCGGTGAGATCGCCGGGCGGCACCTCGGTATGGACAACAGCGCCGTGGTGATGGCGGTCTCCGGCGCCCGCGGGTCGATGCTGAACCTGACGCAGATGGCCGGGTGTCTCGGGCAGCAGTCGGTCCGCGGCGAGCGGATCATGCGTGGCTA
This sequence comes from Methanoculleus sp. 10, assembly GCF_913757945.1. Lineage (NCBI taxonomy): Archaea > Methanobacteriati > Methanobacteriota > Methanomicrobia > Methanomicrobiales > Methanomicrobiaceae > Methanoculleus > Methanoculleus sp. 10. The sequence goes on from NZ_CAJYDP010000006.1 coordinate 177,134, forward strand.
CGAGGACCGGACCCTCCCGCACTTCCGGAGGAACGAACTCGGTGCGGAAGCGCACGGGTTCATCGCCAACAGCTACAAGAGCGGTCTCTCCCCCACCGAGTTCTTCTTCCACGCCATCGGCGGGCGCGAGGGTCTTGTGGACACTGCGGTCCGGACGTCGCAGAGCGGGTACCTGCAGCGGCGGATGATCAACGCCCTGCAGGACCTCAAGGTCGAGTATGACGGCACCGTCCGGACGACGGGCGGCCGGATCATCCAGTTCCGCTACGGCGAGGATGGGACCGATCCCGCACGGAGCAGTTACGGCGCCCCGGTGGACGTCAAAGGCATCGTCGAGAGCGTCTTAAAGGAGGAGATCAAATGAACAGCGATATGGAGCAGCGGATCGATGCCCTCGATCTGCCCTACCGGACCCGGGAAGACCTCAAAGCGAGTCTTGCAGACCGCGAGCTCACCGACGAACAGTTCGACCGGATCCTCGGCATGGTCTTTTCCGAGTACGAGAAGAGCCGGATCGAGCCCTGCGAGGCGGTCGGTATCGTGGCGGCGCAGTCGATCGGCGAGCCCGGCACCCAGATGACGATGCGGACCTTCCACTACGCGGGTGTGGCCGAGATCAACGTTACCCTCGGTCTTCCCCGCCTCATCGAGATCATGGATGCCCGGCGTGAGCCGAGCACCCCCACGATGGCGGTCCACCTGAAGGACGACTGGGCGTTCAACCGTGACCGCGCCCGTGAGGTGAGCTGGCAGATCGAGGCTGCGCCGCTCCACGAGTTCGGCGATATCACCATCGACATGGAGAATATGCAGGTCCTTGTCCTGCTCAACAAGTCGGTCTGCGACCGGCGCAAGATCGGCCTCGAGGAGATCTTTGAGGCGGCCCCGAGGAAGATCCGCGAAAAGCGGCATTTCCGTGACTTCGATGTCGAAGAGGATGTAAAGAAGGCGTCGATCGTCTTCATCCCGAAGAACCGGGAGAGTTACCAGAACCTCTTCCAGCTTGCCGAGCACGTCAGGAACGTCATCGTTCAGGGTATCGATGATATTGAGCGGGTCGTCGTCAGAAAGGAGGGCGGAGAGTATATCCTTTATACTGAAGGCTCCAACCTAAAAGATGTCTTCGAAGTCGAGGGAGTCGATACCTCCCGCACCCGGAGCAACAACATCAGCGAGATTGCCGATGTGCTCGGTATCGAGGCGGGCCGGAACGCGATCATCCAGGAGGCCTTAAGTACCCTGAACGAACAGGGTATCGGCGTCGATGTCCGCCATATCATGCTCGTCGCCGATATGATGTGCATGGACGGCGAGGTCAAGCAGATCGGCCGGCACGGTATCGCCGGCGAGAAGGAGAGCGTCCTCTCCCGGGCCGCATTCGAGGTGACGGTCAACCACCTGCTGGATGCGGCAATCGCAAACGAGGTGGACGAATTGAACGGCGTCACCGAGAACGTGATCGTGGGCCAGCCCATCCAGCTCGGCACCGGTGATGTGAAACTCATCGCAAAACCTGTAAACCTGAAAATCTAGGAGAACCGTATATGGACTTTAATGCTTCACTCCGTAAAGCCGTGAAGACTGGTACAGTGTTCCTCGGCCAGAACAAGACCCGGGAATGCATCGAGGAGGGCAAGGCCAGACTTGTCGTGGTGGCCAAAAACAGCCCGGAATCCGTCAAAAATCTTGTGAATGAGATCGATATCCCTGTCTACGTCTACGAAGGCTCGAGTGTCCAGCTCGGAAAAGCCTGCGGTATGCCGTATGTCGTCAGTGCGCTTGCCGTGGTCGAGCCAGGTGAATCCGATATCCTGAATGCTGCGAGAGTGTAGACGATGCCGCAGGTCGTGCTGACAGAAGAGTGCATGCGCCTTATCTCCCAGTTCGAGAGCCTCACCGGCGCAAGCAGCCGCGATTGTGTCGTCGATAACCGCAATGAGCGGATCATCTTCGTGATCAATCCCGGCGACATGGGACTTGCCATAGGGAAGAGCGGGTCGAGCATCAAGAAGGCCTCCGAGGTTATGGGCAAACGGATCGAGGTCGTGGAGTACTCCATGGACCCGGCCCAGTTCCTCCGGAACTGTTTCCTTCCCGCCCAGGTCACCGGCGTCGACTTCGACATGAACGAAGAGGACCAGCAGGTCGCCCGTATCGAGGTGCGGGACGAGGACCGGGGCCTTGCCATCGGCAAGGCGGGGAAGAATATCTTCAAGGCAAAGGTTCTTGCACTGCGGCAGCACGACATCGCCGATGTCCAGCTGATGCAGAACGAGGCTGCCTGAACCTCTCTCCTCCTTTTCATCGTAACCGTTCCGGAACTCTCCCGCCGGGCGTCTCCGGGAGTGGCCGGAGTTTTTGAAGTGCAACGACGGGTGCCCGGGCGAGATCGTGGCGAGTCTCAATCCCTGCCCCTACGCTCCCTGTCCAGGAAGACGATCCCCTGTTGCCGGGAGTCTTCTCGCGGGGCCGATCCGCGCGGGAAGTTCCGGGCGGGCTCTGATCCGGAAATTATTTATATCAGCGCGCGCTCCATGGGACAACCATGAACGGAGGATCCGGGCGGATGGTGGGGCCTGCGCCATCTGCGGGTGGAACCGGAAAAGAGGGTGCACGGAGTTTGCGGATGCCGGAGGGGGTGCTCTTCTGGCGTCTTCTCATCGTCGTCGCGATAGTGACGCTCTGTCTCGGTCCGGCCGCCTCTCTTGCGGCCGCAGCCCCGGTTCCCGGGGAGAACGGCACTTCCGGGGGGTCGCCGGCAACCGGCGAGAAACCCGTCACTGCGAAACTGCCGGTTACCCCTGCCGAATCGCGGGAGCCGGCAGAGAAGTCTATAACGGCGAGGCCTGCGGATCTCGCGGCCACCCCGGAGGTGACGGCGCCAGCCCCTCCTGAGGTGATCAACTCGACGCTCTCCCCGGCGGCGCCAACCTCTCCCGGGCCTACCGCGTCGGTTCTCGCAACGACCAACGAGACCGGCGATGAGGAGGAGCCGGTACCGACCCTGGAGGACCTGAATACGACAGCCTCGCCTGAACCTACCGCGTCGGCTCTCGCAACGACCGATGATGCCGGCGATGAGGAGGATCCGGAGGAGACGCCGGTGCCGATACCGACCCTGGAGCGGGAGGCCCCGCCCAGGCCGAATGCGACGATGGCAAGATCACACCAGTTCCACGACCGTCCGCTGGCCCAGGGCGACCACCGGCTCGTCAGTCCCGCGTCACCCTTCACCCCCGAGGAGAACGAGACCGGGGCACCACCTGAGGTTGCCGCGCCGCGCGAGGGCCTCTTTGTCAGGGGTGTCGGGGTGCTCCTCCCCCGGACCCCCGCAGATGTCGCCCTCACCCGGGGCGGGATGGAGATAGCGAACCTCGACTGGCTGCTTGATGGGGCCATGCGTCTTGGCGGCCGGCACCCGCGGGTGGCGATGGAGGGAGAGACGTTCACCGTCACGGTGACGGTCGAGGCGCGGAACCTGACGCTCACGGAAGGTGAACCGGCTTACGTCGTCCTGGTGCCGCCGCCGGGCGAGATCGCCGTCTACGAGATCACGCGGACCAAAGAACCCCGGAGCCTCCGGGCCGGTGAGCGCGGCGTCTGGGAGTTCTCGGTCGCCACCCGGACCGGCCGGCTGACGCTCGAGAACCTGACGCTCCCCGAGGAGCGGCTCGTCACCAACCTGACGTCGTATCCCGACGCCTTCGCGTTCCGCGCCTATGCCTTCGCCGGCAGCCAGGAGAGCCCATCAACGGGGCTCTCCGACCCGGTGATCGCCGTCCGGCCCGGGGGGAGCACGAACGCGACCGCGGAGTCCACCCTCCCTGCTCTCTACGCGCTTGTCGGAGTTCAGGACTCGCTCCTCCGCCCGTCGGAGACGATGACCGATGCATGGCGGCGGGGCGTCGACTATGATGCGATCACCGCCGGGGCGGGGGAGCACCTCGACACCCTCGGGAGCCTCGGGAAGGAGGAGGTAGCGGCCGTCTATGCCCGCGAGGGGAAGGCCGGGGGGGCGGCGGCGGCCGGATCCTCTTCGTCACCGTTCGACCTGATCGCGGGGTTCTTCCGCGGCATCTTCGGGTGGTTCGGGGGGACAGCCGGCTAAACGGCAGGAGTGTAAGGACCGCGAGAGCCGCGAAGGGGCGTTACTCACAACCCACCTGGTCTTCGCGCTTCGCACCCCGTGAACCACCCGGCAGGGGCGGTATGACTCCGCCGGGTTCTCTTCTTTTGGGACCTTTCTCCTCCGGCCCGCCCTCACCCCTCCCGGAGCTGCTTCCAGAGGTACATAAGCCCGAAGCACCCCGAGAGCATCATATCCCCAAAGGGCGCCGCCTGGCAGGCCTCCGGGAGCAGCCGGAGCCGGTTCGGGCCCGTGACGGCCACGGCATTGGTGACGAGGGGTTTCCTGACCGCAGCCCCGTGGCCGCCGTCGTCGAAGACCTCTTCCGACGTCAGCGTGCCGTCGGCGAGCCGCCGGATGTAGTGCTGGAGTTTCGCCGGGGTGAGGGCGCCGGTATGGTGCTCGAAGATCCCGTAGATCTCCCGTCCTTTCAGGGCGAAGCAGAGGGTATGCCCGTTCCCGGCGTTGACGAGGATGACCCCCTCCTTTGCCTGCTGCCGGACCCGCGGATCGCAGAGCGCCCCGATGAGCGCGACCGGCCCGGTATCAGTGACGAGCGCGCCCGGCGCCTGTCTCCGGACCGCCTGCATCCTTGTCATATCGGCAAGCGGGGGGTCGGCGACGAGCGAGAGGAGGTCCCAGTCTCCGGCATCCAGCCGCTCCCGCATCAGTTCGAACCGGTGGATGCGGTTGCTCCGGTGCGGGGAGTAGCCGTGGTCCTGGACCGCGACCGCGACGTTCTCCGGGTACCCGACACAAAAGAGGGAGAGCGCGTTTTTGAGCTCCGGCTCCATGTAATCGGTGGTATGGACGGTCACCGCGTCCTCCGGGGGGTCGGTTCGGATATCGATCCCCATCGAGCGGACCTTCTCAAGATCGTCGTGGAGGGTCCCGGCGGCCTCGGGGGTGGCGTAGATGGGGAGGCCTGCCGCCAGGTGCTCCCGTACCGCGCCGGTGTTTGCGCCGCCGCCCATCAGGAACCCGTCGAGGAAGACCGGGCGACCGGCCCCGGTCGCCTGCCGGATCTTCTCCGCCGTCACCACGGTCGGGGAGGGGAGGACCAGTTTGATGCTGTTCTCGATAGCCCGGCCGGGTTCGTAGACCAGGATGTCCTGGGTGCCCCTGCCGACGTCGATCGCAAGAAGCGGAGTGTTGAGATCGATCATGAATATCCTCACGAACCGACGCAGCCTTATGGAGCGCGGCTCCTATATCGAGTTTCCCCGCGAAGTCAAAAAAGGATGCTTTGTGCAATGCCTCCCCTCATAACCTTCCCTTCGCATCTTTCGCGTGAGGCGTAGTATAGGAGCAGCAACATGGTCTCACGCGAAGCCGCGAAGAACGCGAAGGGCGGCTCAAGCACTGTCAGGTGCGGAGGAGAGTTGCCGACAACCGCACGACCTGTATGAGCAGGGGAGGAGCGGTTCTGGAGTTCCGGAGTGCAACGATTCCTAATTACCGGCATTCTCAATTGTTTCGCACTGCCCGGGTATCCCCACGATCCACTCTACGGGAGATCCCGGAGGGGAACCGGATACGGCTTTCCCCCGGATATCGCCAGCACTGCCCCCGCCACCGGGTGGGGGCGGGGGAGGAGCGCCGAAGGCCCGGGTGAGGTGGGGGTTGCCGGAGCGGCGTACGGGTACCCACCTGTGGAGACCGGAGAGGACATACGGGTACCCGCCTGCCGCAGGCGCGGGCGGGGTGAGGGGATGCCAGAGGACAATGCATGGGTATCCCCCATGGCGAGGCCGGACAAAGTGAGGGGTTCTTGTTCCCCGGCGCCGGAAGAGAGCAGGATGGATAACTATAAATCCGCCCGCCCGCACACTCCCATTAATCATGTACCTCGTCATCCGCTGCCCGGGCTGCAGGACCTTCACCTACGTGGACCGCTACCAGCGCTGGAGACTCTGTCCGATGTGCGGCGAGGCGATCAACGTCGGGCGTGCGCCGGTCTACCTGGACGTCGACGACTTCCTGGATGCAGAACAGATGGTGGAGCAACTCGAGTCGTACCTGCACCGGACGGGAAAGAAAGACCTCTCCGAGCGGGATATCCAGCAGTTGCGGGCCCGGTATGCCGAGTGGGTGAAGAACCGGGCCTGATCACCAGAGGTCACCAGAGGCGCCCGCAGCCCGGGCAGAGGATACTCACTCTCCTTCCGCAGTGCGGGCAGAAAAGACCCGTACGTTCGTTGCTCTCTAGCGGTCGCCCGCACTTCTTACAGTGAATCGGGGCCTCGAACCCACATGCGTGCCTGACCATCAATCCAGATATCTATAGTCCTTTACAAAAAGATTTCCTTTCCCCCTGTTCGCAATATCGCCGATAAAGTGGATAAGCATACGCCCCTCATGCTGGACCGTCCCGATCCTCTTAAACGTCGGGAGCATGCCGTGCGCGGTCCCGTAGACGTAGCAGGAGCCCCCCTTCATGTTCGCCGCCGGACGACTGCAGTCAGCGTGGACGACGAGCGTGCCGCCGTGCATCTCCGCCCCGGCCATGTCCCCGGCATCGCCGTGCACGATCACGGTGCCGCCGGCGATGCTCTCCGCGAGGAAATCGCCGGCGCGGCCGAAGACTTCCACGGTCCCGCCGGTCATGCCCTTCCGCCCCCCGCGGTACCCCGACGCGCAGTAATCGGCGGCGTCGCCCCGGCAGAGGATGGTCCCCCCCGCCATCTCCCGCCCGAGCCAGCCATCGGCGTTCCCGTGGATCTCGATCGTCCCGCCGGTCATGAAGTTGCCGCAGTGCATACCGATATCGCCGAGGACGGTGATCTTCCCGCCGTCCATATACTCGCCGACCCTCTTCAGCCGGGACGTGCCGTCCCCCGATATGACGACCTCGACGTCCTCCGGCCGGTCGGCGCTGCCCTCCACAAAGACCGAGAAGACCTCGTCGAGCCTGAGTTCGCGGTTCCCCCGCCAGACCGAGAGGTCGGTGCCGGAGAGGAAGTTCTTCGGGACGATCGCCTCCGCCTCGATGGGGATGAACGACCTCGCGGCGGGCCTCATCGCGAGCGTGACCCTCATATCCCCGCCTCCGTCTCGATGCACCGGTTCCGGTTCAGGTACTCTTTCTGCACCGGGTAGTTCCTCATCCGGACCGTGTAGTAGCGGTCGAACTTCTCGATGAAGTCGGGGTCCTTGCCCATGTCGTAGGCGTCGGAGACCTTCGGCCTGACCCAGAACGTCGCGTTGCTCCCGTCGACCAGGCACTCGCCCCTCCGCGAGACGACCCTGCCCCGCTTGATCGTATACTCGGTCCGGCCGAACGCCTCGATCACCTTCTGGTAATCGACCGACGGGTCGACCTCATCGACCCGGATCGGGTAGACGGCGATATCCGCCTCTGCGCCCGGCCCGAGATGGCCTTTCCCGAGGTCCTGGATCCCGAGCGCCTTCGCCTGACCGGCCCGGGTCATCACCGCGATCTCGTACCAGTCCAGCTCCCGCTCGATCGCCGGGAGGGGCACCCGCCCGCCGGTATCGGGGTGGACCGTGGCGAACTCGGCGTCACGGTACTTCTTGCTCATGAGGAGCGCGACGATCTCGGGGTAGCGGACGAACGGCGCACCGTTCGGGTTATCCGTCGTGAGCAGGCACTGCCAGGGGCTCTTCGTGAGGAGTGCGAGCTCAAGGCCGATCGCCCACATGATCGAGTTGACCAGGTTCTTGCGCCGGTAGATGACCGGGATGATACCGGACCCGGTCTCCAGTTCCACATCGTGGTTGCTCCACTTGTCGTGGTGAAGGCGGTAGAGGTTGAACTCCATCGGCCCGTCGGCGGTCATCGTCGTCGTCCGGCCAAACATCACCTGCCCCATATCGATGACGATCTGCGGGCGCATGTTGACGAACCGCGCAATCGGCTCGCTCTTCGAGCAGAAATCCTTCCATCCCGATCCGCCGTAGGCGTGGAACTGGACGTGGGTCGCGTACAGCGTCTGCCGTTTTTTGTTCAGGTCCGGTATGAGGCCGAGGGACCCGAGCGTGCAGGTGTAGTTCCCCGGGGTGCCCAGGTTGTTACAGTGGAGGTGGACCGAGTGCGGGAGGCCGAGGAGCTCGTTCGCCTCGACGACCGACCGGATGATCTCTGAGGGCGTCACCTCGAAGTAGGGCACCGGGTCACGGATGCACGAGACGTTCTTGCCCCACTGCCAGGCCTCCGTGCCGCCGGGGTTCGTGAGTTTGACCCCAAACCCCTTCACCGCCGTGAGCGTCCAGGCGATGATGGCCGCGACCCTTTTTGTGTCGCCGTCGCGGATCGCCTCCATGATCCCCCAGTTCCCGTCAAAGAGGGTGTTTGCCATCGTGTCCTGGAGCGGGGTGTAGGTGAACTCCTCGTGGGTGTGCCGGGCCTCGAGCGGCGCCATCGCACCCTCAAGCAGGGTGGTGTACCCCATCGCGCTGTAGCGGTAGCTGTTGCCGTAGGTGGTCGGGACGCTGTAGCCGGACGTGGAATGCATCGGCCCGCGCCGGGGCGTCCTCCCGGCCCGCATATCCTCGGGGCTCATGTACCGCCCGAAGTTCACCTTCGTCCCGCAGATGTGGGTGTGCGAATCGATCCCGCCCGGGAGGGTGAGCGCACCGTGGACGTCGATCACCTCCGCCGCACCGCTCACGTCCTCGACGATCCTGCCGTCGCGGATGGCGATATCCATCGTCTCGGCGTTGACGCCCCGGAGAGGATCGATCACGCAGGCGTTCCTGATCAGGAGTTCGCTCATGCTTTCGCCCCCTGCATCAGCGCGTACATGCGGATGAGAACCTCCTCGTCCGAAGGGTAGCCGGTGGAGAGGACCCTCCGCGTCCGGATAGGCACTCCGTCCATCCGGTAGGCCGTCCCCACGGCATCGATCCCGGTCACCGCCACCGGGATCTGGACGTTGCAGAACGCGGTGGTGGCGTTCGGGTAGGGGTCGAGCTGGACCACCGGGATATCCGCGAGGTGTTCCAGGCACCGGCGCGGGAAGTGGGCGGCCGGGTCGCTCCCGACGATCAGCGCCGCGTCGCACTCCTTCCGGGCCAGGATATCCACCGCCGTCGTCTCGCCCGGGTTGTAGAAGGCGATCCCCCGCGAGAAATCGATACCGAACGGGTAGCCGGTCATCCAGGTGTTCACTTCGTTGGACCCGTAGACGTTGTAGTGGCCCCGCATCGCCGATATGGTGAACTTCGTGTGCCGGCTCAGCTCGGAGACAAGTTCGATGGCGTTACGGATGTTCTTGTACTTCCCCCCGGTCATCGTGAGCCCGAGCCCGAAGTAGACCGCACCGAACTTCGCACCCTTGCAGAGGTCCACCACCCGGACGAGCTGCTCACGGGTGACGCCCGCGACCGTCCGCGGGATCGTCTCCGTCTTCCCCCGGACGATGGCCCGGAGCGCCGAGAGGACCGCGTAATCCCCGCCGGGCTTGATCTGCACGAACTCGTCGGCGATGTTCGCGGTCTCGGTCCTCCGGACGTCGACGACGATCACCTTCCGGTCGCGGAAGGCGTTCTCAAGGAAGAACCCCTCCGCGTAGCGCGTGTACCGGGAGAGGTGACGGGGGTGGGCGTCGATCGGGTTTGCTCCCCAGTAGATCACGAGGTCCGCCCGGTTCTTCACCACACCGAGGGTGCAGCCCGGGTGCCCGACCTCCTGGATGGCGAGGATGGACGGCCCGTGGCAGACCGAGGAGGTGTTGTCGATGACGCCGCGCACGAGCTCGGCCATGTGCACACCCACGCACTGGGCCTCCCCGTGGGTGCCGCTCCACCCGTAGAGGAGCGGGCGCTCGGCCGAAAGAAGCATATCGGCGGTATACTGGATCGCCTCGTCGTAGGTGATGTCTTTCCACGTGCCTCCGTCGCGCAGGATCGGGTTCTTCATCCTCTTCTCGCCCATCAGTTTCTTTGTACCGAGTTCGCAGGCGTTCGCGACGGCGACCACCCGGTTCTCCTCCACCTCCACCTCGATGTCGTCGCAGAGGCATCCGCAGAACGGGCAGACCACGTCTTTAACGATCATAGGCAAGGCCTCCCAGGTCTTCCATCAGCTCGTGAACAGTCTTTGGTTCTTCGTCAGTCGGTTCGAGCGCCACTTCGTGCGACTTGAAGTCCGGCATACCGGTCGAGTGGGTGCCGGCGGCGATGATGTGGTTCGCGTAAGGCCCGTAGGGGACGAAGATGGTCCCCATCCCGACCTCCGGCGACGCAACCGCCCGCATGACGACCTCCCCGCAGGGCCCGGTCACCCGGACGGCATCGTTGTCGGCAAGCCCGAGTTCGAGCATATCGAACTCGTGCATGAAACAGGTCGAGGTCTCCACCGCGTAGGCGGCGGATGTCTTGTTCTCGACGGTCACGCCCTGGTTCACCGTCCGCCCGGTGATCATGAGAAACGTCACGCCTCCGCCTCCTCTCCCTGCACCCCTTCCACCATCCGGGCGACCCGGATTGCGCGGTTCGGGCAGTGGGTCTCGCAGGTCTTGCACCCCGTGCACTTCTCCTCGTGGAGGATCCGCACCCTGCCGCCCTCGATCCGCATGATCACCTCGTCGCTTGAGGATGTCCCGGTCCCTGCAAGCTGGGGGTCTATCTGCCGGTTGACCGGGCAGGAGACGCAGCAGTTCCCGCACCGCATGCAGAGGGCGTCGTCGACCTCGAGGTGGTACCAGGAGGAGAACGCCGTTTTATCGCGCCGGGTGACGTCGAGGATCCGCCCGCTTGATAGAACGCCTTCGGGGCACGCCTCGACGCAGAGGCCGCACCGGATGCAGTGGCCCCGGTAGACCGTGGGCACCCATTCGTCCTTCTTGCGGAGGACCGCGATGGCCTCGGGCGCCGGGCAGATCATCATGCAGGAGAAACACCCCGTACACTCTTTCTCCGTCCGGGAGGGGTAGTCCTTGAAGTAGGGCGGGGTGACGAGGGGCGCGGTCCTGACGAAGAAGAACTTCCTGAGCCATTCCGGCCGGAGGAACTCCCGCACGTAGTAGACGATCGATCGCATCTCCTCACCTCTCGTTGCACGCGATGCAGGGGTCGCTGCTGATGAACGTCGACGTCACGTCGGCAATCGACGCGGCGTCGGTGATCATCGAGTGGGCGCAGGCCTCGATGTTCATGATCGAGGGCGTCCTTATCGCGATATCGAGCACCCTGCCATAGTCGTCGGTCTTCACGGAGTAGGTCAGCTCGCCCCGGGGGGCTTCGCCGCTGTGCGAGGCCTCCCCTGCCCTGCAGAGGCCGCCGCCGCGGATGGGACCATCGGGGAGGGTATCGACGCACTTCCGGATGAGATCGATGCTCTGGAAGACCTCGTCGAACCGGACCATGACCCGGGCGAAGTTGTCGCCCTCGGTCCGGGTCACCTGTTCGAACCCGAGCGCCTGGTAGGTCGGGTGGCGGAGGCGGAGATCGGACTCCGGGACGCCGCTCGCCCGGGCCGTGGGGCCGACGGTGTGAGCCTTGATCGCCTCCTCACGGTTCATGACCCCGATCCCCTTGCTCCGGAGAGCGATCAGCGGCCCGGTCTCGAAGATCCGGACGTGCCGCTTCATCTCGTCCTCCACCTTCGCGAGGTCGGCAAGCATCGCCGCGGCGTCCTCCGGCAGGAGGTCGAACCGGACCCCGCCCGGGATCATGTAGGCGGTGTTGACCCTTGAGCCCGTGATCCGCTCGAGGTTGTCGAGCACGATCTCCCGGGTATTCAGGAGGTACATCGCGAGCGTCTCGTGCTCGATCGTGTAGCAGTAGGAGAAGTTCGCGAGGATGTGGCTTGCTATCCGGTCGAGTTCGTTCACGATGACCCGGAGGTATGCCGCCCGCGGCGGGACCGTTATACTGCTGATCTCCTCCATCGTCTCGATGAAGACCATGTTGTGGATGACCGAGCAGATACCGCAGACCCTTTCTGCGAGGAACATCACCTCCTGCCAGGGCCGGCCCCGCATGATCCGCTCGATCCCTTTCTTCATGTAGCCGAGCTCGACCTCGACCCTGAGCACCCGCTCGCCCGCCGTCTCGCACTTGAGGCGGACGGGCTCCTTCCAGCAGGGGTGGACCGGGCCGAGCGGTATGGATACGTCGACGGTCTTCTTCATCGCTGTTTCTCCTCGTAGTCTTTGAACACCAGCGGCGCAACCGAGAGTATGGCGGAGAGGATCTCCGTCGGGCGGGGCGGGCAGCCCGGCACCTGTGCGGCGATGGGGATGTAGTTCTCGACCGGCGGGGTGGTCAGGGTGCCTCTCCGGGCGTAGACGCACCCCGATATCGGGCAGTTCCCGATCGCGACGGCCGCCTTCGGTTCCGGGATCTTGTCCCAGATCTCGCGGAGTTTGTCCACCCACTGCGGCGTCACGGAGCCCACGACCAGGAGGACGTCGGCCTCACGGGGGTTGTTGTGGACGTAGATGCCGTACTGCTCGATGTCGTAGCGCGGCGCAAGGCAGGCGAGCACCTCGATGTCGCAGCCGTTGCACGACCCGACGTCGACGTAGGCGACGTGGATCGACCTCGACCGGACGGCGTTCTTGAGATCCTGGAGGATGCTCATCCGAGGACCGCCTCCCGGATCCGTTCTTTACCTCTTGCGACCGCCTCGTCGGCTGCCAATCCGTCCCCTATCATTGTCTTCGTCTCATCGTATATCGACTGCATCGTCTCTGTATCCACGAGCGGTACAAACCGGGTGAAGAGTTCGTACCCGAGTTCTTCTGCCACCAGGTCGGCCCCGTCCGCGTACTTCTGTCCCATCTCCCACCGGGACTCGAGGTTCTCGAGCAGGGACATGTCAAACCGCCGGATCATCACCATGCGGAGTTTCGCATCGGCCATACCGAGGCAGCGGGCGATCTCCCGGACCGTCCGGTCGTGCTTCGTGCTCGTGAGGATGGTGTACTTCATCGGCCGGAGGTCCTTCTCGTAGAGGTACCGGGTCATACATACCCTCCTGCCTTTGCGAGGGCGTAACCGGCAAAGAGGGCGATCATCAGCCAGAGCCCCACCATCTCGAACTTTTTGAGCCGTTCTTCATCCGGAGCGCGGTGGATGAGGGAGAGGATCACGAGGAACCCGGCAAAGACCAGCGCCTCACCCTGGACGGTCTGGTTATCAAACCACTGCACCAGCGCTATGACGATGTACGCCGCCCCGCCGAGCAGCACCAGTTCACGGATCATGGCATCACCCACCAGAGGTATCCGACGTAGACAAGCATCAGCCCGGTGATGAGCCCCTGGATGGTGACACTGTCAAACGGCGAGAGCATGGGCGTTATCGCGCAGACGAACGAGAGCGAGACGAGGACCAGGGTCATGATGGCGAGTGCCAGAGAGAACGGCACGGCCCCGATGAAGATCAGAACGAACGCGTAGAGGAGCACGAACGTCTTCGTCCCGTCGATGACAGCGATCCCGGCCCTCCAGACGCCGAAGTGCTCGGTCTTGTAGCCGCTCACGAGTTCCTTGGACTCGACGATCGAGAAGGGGCCGTAGGGCATCTTCGAGAGGATGACGAGGTACATGGCTATCGCGACGGGCGGCACGATCAGGAGGAGCGGCCCGTGGACTTCCTGGTATGCGATGATATCCCGGAGGAGGAGCGACCCTGTAAAGAGGTAGATCGCCGCGATCGTCACAAAGAGCGGGATCTCGGATGCCGCGGATATCACCGACCGGACGCCGCCGAACTTCCCGTAGGGCGAGCCCGACGAGAGCCCGAACCCGTGCTCCACGACCTTGTGGAGCATGTAGATCGCAAAGAGGATCAGGATGCTCTCGCCGGCAAGGACGACGAAGAGCGCCGCGCTCCATATGCCGATCCCGATGAGGACGACCCCTACATAGAGCGTGGCGCTCGCCGTCTTCGGGACCCAGGTGCTCTTAAACGAGAACTTCAGGGCGTGGAGGATCTCCTGCCAGACGGGGGGTCCCGGCCTCAGCTGTACCCGTGCGATGACTTTCCGGTGGAGCCCGAGCAGGAGGAGGCCGAACGCTGCTGCAAATACCAGGTACTCGATCATGTCAGTATCCTATGAACGGGATATCCTCTTCTCCCCCCGGGGCCCGCCACCGGAGCGCGAGGAAGAGCACCAGTACGGGAAACGCGATCACGATGACCGTCTCCGCCGCAAAGAGCGGTATGAGGGCTGCCGCGAGCGCCGCCCACGCGGCGGCGATGGCGAGGGCCGATGCCGCGAGTCCGTAGGTAACCGTCGTTCGTTTCATGGCTATCAGATGGTTATGACTATCTCCACGACGCGGAGGAAGATCAACAGCGACGAGAGGGAGCACATGATGACGTAAGGGGCGCCCGGCGCCCGGAACATCTCGGCCTTTGCCGCGTAGAACGGCGCCATCCCCTCTCCGACGACGCCGAGGGTAAGGAAGAACTTCGCCACCAGCGGGACGGCAAACCCGCCGGCCGCAAGAGCGGGGATCGAGAGCGTGCCCGTTGTCGCGAGGACCAGTGCGGCGCCCCCGAAGAGCGGCAGGGTGGCGACCATGGCGACGATGCCGTACTCGTATGCGGCGTTGAGGACGTGGCGGCTCTTGACCGCCGCGACGATCCCGACGTTCGTGATGCCGACGAGCGAGGCAAAGAGCGTGAAGTTGAAGAGGTCCCCGCTCCCCATCGCGCCCATCGTCGCAAGGCCGCAGGCGATCGCCATGAACCGCCGGAACCGCATCTCGGCAACCGCCGTCTCCTTTGCGTAGTAGGCGTCCCCCCCAAACGCTATGTCGATCTGCCCTTCGGGCCTGCTTGCGATGATAAGCCCCGTGAAGATCATCGCGAGGATGAAGAGCGTCGCGGTGTAGGGGGTGTAGTAGTGGAGGATGTCCCCGAACTCCAGCACGAAGAGGTCGCTTCCGCCGATATCAGGCATTCGGACCACCCCGCATGGTGCCGATGAGCGACATCTTGGCCATGACCTTGACGAGGATCGCTGAGCCCGCGAGCATGACCGCAAAGAACCAGTACTCCGGGAGGATCATGAAGACGAAGAACGCCACAATCCAGAGCACCCACGAGTAGCCGCTCGCCGTCTCGATCAGTTCGAACCGCTCGCTGTGGTCGCGGCAGAGGAAGTAGAAGATCACGCCGAGGCCGGCGACGGCGCCCCCGGAGAACCCGGAGAGGATGATGCCGTAGACGACGAGGATCGCGGCGAGGATGGCGGGAGCGCTCTCCATCACCTCGATCTGCAGGCCGGGGCCGGGCGGCCGGGTGTAGCCTTCCTTGATCCGGTAGATCTCGGAGAGGGCGATCAGCTCAGATGCACCCACCACGAGGCCGGGGAGGACGAGCGCCTCGGCAAGGTCGGTGCCGATGAGCGCGATGAAGGCGAGGCTCGCGATCTCGACAAGGTCTGTGAGGAGGAGGCGGTGGAGGCCGTCGGTCTCCCGCATCAGGGCAAAGAAGGCTAACCCTGCCGACGCGAACGCCACGGAGAGGCCGATCGAGTAGTCGGGGATCACTCTTCCTCCCTCCGGTAGAGGTACGAGGCGATCGCAAACGCCGTAAAGAGGATGCTCGTCTCGACGACGGTATCGAGCCCCCGGGTGTTGTAGAGGATCTCGTCGATGATCCCGCCGGGGTGGGCGACGATCGTCGTGCCGATGTAGTGCGTGTGGTCCGCGAGGTATAGCGAGAGCGGTGTTAGGTAGGTCGTGACGTAGCCCGCGTAGGGCGAGTTCTCGGGATACTGGCAGACGATCTCCGTTGTGCCGAACGGCACTCCCCCCCGGTTGTAGGGGTAGAGCCCGCTAGCGGGGTCAAGCTGCGACTTCGGGTAGAGCTGCTCACCCTCGAACGCGAGCGGGAGGGAGAGGATCCCGAAGAGGGAGACGATGATGCACGCACCGGCAAAGAGCGCTACGAGGTTCTGGAAGTTCGAGATGAACCTCGAGATCCGGGTGATGATCAGCATGACGCATCCCTCCATTCCATCAGGCGCACGATGACGAACGTGCCGATGGCGGTGACGGCAACAAACGTCAGGATGGCGAGGGCTTCATCGTAGGCGAGCATGACGAGGAGGAGGCCCCACGCCGGGATCTCGAGGTTGATCAGCCGGGCGACGTAGGTCTTCGGCCGCACGAAGGCGACGGAGAGGACGCCGATGACGAGGATGGCGAGGCCGAGGATGAAGACGGCGTTCACGCCTCCTCCCTCCTGACGGCCATGAGGACGAAGATCGTGGCGATGGGGGCGATCAGGGCGGCCGTGACGGCGACGTCTATGTAGCCGCGGTCCACGATGAACGGCAGGGTGCCGGCGACGAGGATCCCGAGCGATATGAGCTTCCCGTAGGAGTCCTTGATGAGGGCGGCGGAGACGGCGCCCGCGAGCGCTATGAACCCGAACGCGACTTCGAGGGCGGGGATCACCGCTTCACCCCCCCGGCGTAGGTGCTTGCGATGGCGTTCGATTCGAGCGTGGAGCCGACGAAGTAGGCCGCCGCCGCAACGAGGGAGAGCGGGTGGTCGAGCAGGAGGACCAGCGCACCGGAGACGGCGAAACTCAGGACGTTCGCGTAGGGGAGTTTCCGCCCGGTGTTCTTCTCGACGATGGCCCGTATGGCGGCAAAGGCCGCTATCGCGGCGACGATGTAGAGCGCGATCATTGCCGGACCCTCCAGAGCCGTGCAAGCAGCCGGCTCGCGTGGGCGTGCGAGAGCCCCTGGATGGTGAGGATGGCGATCACCATGCCTGCGATGAAGTCTGTTGCGGAAAACCCGATAAGGGTGAAGGCGTAGACGACGAACGTGGCGAGGATTGCCCCGGTGGTCCCTGCGTAGCCGGGGTCATAGCAGATGCGGTTGCCGATGAAGACCATCAGGGCCGCGGCAAGTCCGCCGGGGATGCCGGCGACGTAGACGCCGCAGGCGGCAAGGAGCGTCCCGGCCGAGGCGTCGGGGGAGCAGACGATGTTGCCCATCATGGTGCCGCCGGAAAGAGCGCCGCCAGCGGCCTCGATATCCCGCGCGATGGCCGAAGCTCCGCTGACACCTCCCGTCTCCGGCAGTCTGAAGAAGATATCGACGGTTACGAAGAGGATCCAGCTGATGATCGCCGCCGCCAGGATATGGAGGATCTCGTCCAGCATTCTCGCTCAACTAATGAAAAATACGGTCGATCAATTGAATAAAGGTTGTGTTGTTAACATTCGGGCACGATTCTGCCGGAATGCGCTTCCAGCGCACCCCGGGCATGGTGATCCCGGGTTAATTTTCTATAGTATACAGTGAACTTCATGTACAATATAGTTTCCCACGTGTGGTCTCAGGATCGTTCTGCGCCGGTATCGGCGGATCCCGGGCTGGTGAGCCGGGTGTCAGGATCGGTCGTGGGGAGCGCGGATGCCGCACACCCCGCGCACCGCATGGGAGACCTCCACAGCCACGGTGCGTGCCGCGCCCGGGGAACAACTATAATTCTCCCGGCAACCGATACCTATACGCGCGGGGGTTGCCGAGCCTGGTCAAAGGCGCTGGATTTAGGGTCCAGTCTCGAAGGAGTTCAAGGGTTCGAATCCCTTCCCCCGCATTACTGCCCTGAGAAATGCCAGAGACGGATTGAGAACCAGGTCCGTAGGGGAAAGGCGTGATCTTCAAATAGTATGAGGAAGATTTGGTCGAAGCGGGGCTCGGCCTTGAGGAGAAAGAGATTCCGGCTACCATTGAAGAGGATCACCTGCTCGTCATCGGGTCCCCTGGAGATATTACCGTCCGGATCTTCAAGGACGTCCAGGAGTACCGTGTAGAGATCCCCGACGATGTTGTCAAACGGGTTCAATTCGAGGATTCTACCTACGAACACCCGCTCCCTGCTTATATCGAGATTTCAGAAGGAAAGATCGGTCTCATCTTCCCCTGACCTTTTTTACATCCGGTTCCCGGCCGCGCCTTCCTCCGCGCGCTCTCACTCCTGTGCCGCTCCACCTCACGCGGAGCAGCGTGACAGGTGGGGTGTAGCCCATCCATAGTGCGCCGAGGTTCGAGCCGGTCATGGTCGCCAGAGTGCCCGGGCAGTAGGAGAGTGTTTGGTCTGCTGATGGGAGGCCCCGGGCTTCTCCCTGATGGCGAACTCACCCGGGTTCTCAGGTGTTGCTTCAGTAACGCCAGGTCTCGTGGCTTAGTGGTGCCTGATTGAGCACATCCCGATAGTGTCGCCACTGTGGCATGAACTGATCCATCAGTTCCCTGAACAGGTCGGTGTGATTTCGCTCCAGCAAATGGACCATCTCGTGGACGACAACGTATTCGAGGCACTGAACCGGTTTCTTCGCAAGTTCCAGATTCAGCCAGATCCGCCGGGCCTCGATGTTGCAACTGCCCCACCGGGTCTTCATCTTTTTAACTCCCCATTCGTCGACCGTTATCCCGAGCGTCTCCTGCCACTTCGTGATCAGCGGCGGGATCAGGGCTTTGAGCTCCTTCCGATACCACCTGAGCATGACCTGTTCGCGCCTCTCGGCATCGCTTCCCGCCGGAACATACAGGTCGATCCTTGCCTTATTGCGCACCTCAATCCACGACGGGCCTGCATGCTCGATGACGTTTAACAGGTAGCGTTTACCGAGGTAGTAGTGCGTCTCGCGGTAGGTGTACTCTCGCGGACTCTGGCGTTCCTGGGCCCTGAATCGGGTCTGCTGCCGTTTGATCCACGGTAATTTTGTGATCACCGCCAGCCGCACCGCTTCATCATCCACGCGTAACGGCGCTGCTACCCGGACCCGGCCTTCGGGAGGGTACACCCCGAGATGCAGGTTCTTGATGTCCTTTCGGACCACATCGACCTGTACTCCGCTCACGGAGATCCGGTGCATTCAGGCATACTCCTGCTGGTTTTTGATCAGTTCAAGGATCTTGTCGAGTTTATCATCATCCTGGACGACCTTCTTGATGGCAATACGGACCATCTTCGTCTTAATGGGGTTGTGCGTCCAGTCGTCCTGTTTGGTCGAGGTTACCGCTTCATGGACCGCGAGCGCAATCGCTTCATCCTCGCCGAGGTTGTCGTAGAGAGCCTGTTTTGCGGGACTGTCCAGGGTCCTGGGGTATCGTGCGCCGTCGCCGGGGCGCTTGATCTGCTTTGTCAGTTCGACGATCTTTTTGAGGTATTCCTGGTACCCGAGTGCCTGCGCCCGGCGTTCTATGATCAGCGCGTCCAGCAGTTCGGACATCTTCTCATAGTATTTCGGGTTGATTGGTGTCTCGTCGATGATCAGCTTGCGGACGTTGTTCTCGATGGTCTCCGCAACCGCTTCGCGATCACGCTGTATGCCCGCCGGGAGCGTCTCCACGGCATCGGCACCACGTTCAAGGAGGAGCTGGACCAGCGGCATATCATCGAATGCCGATATCTTCACGCTCTCTTCGGCCCGGATGTAGGTGTCGAGGAGATGCCGCATGGCCGGCTCGTAGAGTTTCAGGTCGATGTAGTCACCGCTTGCCCACATGACCTCTTTGCGGACATTGTCGTAGTGGGTGACCTCGGCCTGGATCTCTGCGGCCTCGGCGTCGGTGTATCCGGCATCGTGCATCTCGTTCGCCAGGCCGGCATACGCCCTGAGGAGGGCGGCGGTCAGTTTGTAGAGAGCAAGACGCTTGCGCTCGTTCTCCTTGAGCGCCTCGGGATCGGCGGTATCGGCCGCACAGAAGAAATGCTGATACGCAAGGGTGTCCCGGGGAGGAACGACTGGCTCGCATAACGTCCTGATCGCCTCAAGGGCGTCGCCGAGCCGCTCGCGCCCTTTTTCCAGGCGGTCTTTCAACAACCCGGAGACGTCCTCTCTGTCGAAGCCGCCGAAGGCTTCGCCGGTGTAATCCTTGAGCGACTTCTCAAGCGACCGGAAGAGGTCTTTGTAGTCGATGATGTAGCCGTACTCCTTGTCCTCGCCGTCGAGGCGGTTCACGCGGCAGATTGCCTGGAAGAGGCCGTGGTCGCGCATCTGCTTGTCGATGTAGAGGTAGGTCGCCGGCGGAGCGTCAAAGCCCGTCAACAGTTTATCGACGACGATCAGGAGTTTCATCTGTCCGGGCTCGTTGATGAACCGCTTCTTCACCTCTTTCTCGAACTGCTCGACCTTGTACATCGCCGTGTCCTCCGGTTCGTCGAAGTGTTCGGCGAGCATCTTGCGGTAGATGTCGTACTGCCGCAGCCTCTCGGTCAACCCCTCGCCGGTCTCCTCGCCCTTGATGTCCGAAGGCTGCGGCGCGTAGGAGGTGATGATCGCACATCTGCCTGCAAGGTCGGTCTTCTGGAACATCTCGAAGAACCGGCAGGCCGAGTAGATGCTGCTGGTGACGAGGAGCGCGTTCCCGCGGCCGCTCCTGAGCCGGTCGCGCAGTTCCATATCGAGCAGGATATCAGCGACGATCTTCTTCAGGCGATCCTGTGCGCTGAGCACTTTCTGCATGGTTCCCCAGCGCTTCTTGAGCTCGGCTCTCGCGGCGTCGGTCAGACCCCGGGTCTTGATCTCAAACCACTGGTCGATCTTCTCCTGCGAGGTGATGCTCTGGTCGATGTCGCGGGCTTCGTACTGGAGGTCCAGGACGACGCCGTCACGCACGGCCTCGTCGTACTTGTAGGTGTGGATGTAGGGGCCGAAGACCTCGATGCTCTTCTGCTTGTCCTGTTTGAGCAGCGGGGTGCCGGTAAACCCGATCAGCATCGCCCGGGGGAGGAGCGCCTTCATCGCCTGGTGCAGTTTGCCGGACTGGGTGCGGTGGCATTCGTCGACGAAGACGAAGAACTCGCCTTTGGGGGAGAATCCTTTCGGCAGGTGGCTTTTGATCTCTTCGATGTACGTCTGGAGGTCGGTATCGCTGAGGTCGTCGCCGCGGCCGAACTTGTGGATCAGCGAGCAGACCAGCCATTCGGTGTCGGTGTTGAGGACACGAACGAGGTCGGCGCCGCTTTTGGTGCGGTAGATACCTTCGCTGACGCCGAGGAAGACCTTCTCGATCTGGTCGTCGAGTTCGGTGCGGTCGGTGACGAGCAGGACGCGGGCGCCCGGCACGTGTTCGCGGATCCACTTGGCGAGCCAGACCATGATCAGGCTCTTCCCGCTGCCCTGCGTGTGCCAGATGATCCCGCCCTCGCGCCGCTTTACGCGTTTCTGTGCCGCCTTGACCCCGAAATACTGGTTGTGGCGGCAGGTCTTCTTGATCCCGCGATCGAAGACGACGAAGTCGTGGACGATCTCAAGCAGGCGTTCTTTCCGGCAGAGCTGGTCGAGTTCGGTGAGGAGCGGGTTTTCTCCGGCGGCGGGCGGAGCATCTGCCTCTTTCCAGCGCAGGTAGTACTTCTCCGGCGTCTCGATCACGCCGTAGCGGAGCCCTTCGGTCTCGTTCCCGGCCATCACGAGTTGCACGGTGGCGAAGAAGGGGCGGATGAAGACTTTCTTCTGGTTGTCGAGGTTCTGGCGGATGCCCTCGGATACCGAGACGATCGACCGTTTCAGTTCGAGCACGCCGAGAGCGATGCCGTTGACGTAGAGCACGATATCCGGCCGCTTGCTGTTCTCGCCGGCGATGGTGACCTCCTCGGCGATGGCGAAGTCGTTGTTCTGGGGATTCTCCCAGTCGATGAGCCAGACGGTAACGTGCTGTTCGCCGATCTCGGGCCGGACCTTCACCCCGTAGCGGAGCAGCCCGTAGACCTCGCGGTTGGCGTCGTAGAGGGTCTTGCTGCCGCTGACGGCTCTGGCTTTGCCGAGTTCATAGAGCACTTTGCCGATGATCTGGTTACTATGGCCCCGGCGCGTGAGCCATGCGGCGAGCAGCGCCTCCTCGACGTTGCTGTTTCCCTCGCGGTACTCCCGGTTGCCGAGGTAGCGATACTTGAGGGTGCCCTGGAAGTAGGCGACAACCCGCACCTGCGTGAGGCGCTCACGCTCGCCGACGGTGCTCATCTTCGCCTCCCATAATCTCCCAACGGCCGCCTTTCGTTGGACCCACCCGTCTGAGCCGGCCAGCCTCTCTCAATCGCCGGATCTGCCACTCAATTCCCTTCGGCGTGATGCCGATCCGCTCTGCGAGTTCGTTCATGGTGATGGTTGGGTCGGTTGCGATCAGGGCCAGGACTTTGTCCCTAGTTTCTTCCCTGGTTTCTTCCCTGGTTTCTTCCCTGGTTTCTTCCCTGGTTTCTTCCCTGGTTTCTTCCCTGGTTTCTTCCCTGGTTTCTTCCCTGGTTTCTTCCCTGGTTTCTTCCCTGGTTTCGCCGACACCTCTATCCCGGACCCGGAGGACTCTCGCCTCCAGCGACTCTGGCTGTGACTCTGGCTGTGACTCTGGCTGTGACTCTGGCTGTGGTGCCTGGCCGGGAGCCAGAGTCCGGCGGATGATCGTCTGGAACCCGTCGCTGACGGCGAACTTCGGGTCCGGAAGACCGGCCCCGGTGCAGTGCCGGATCATGCCGCTGCCTCCGGTGGTTCGACGAGGCGGATGCGCCCGGTGAGGAGCTGCTGCATCATGCCCTGCTTGATCTGTTTTATCTTATCCCGGCGGCGTTCAAGGGCGGCGAGCTCGGCGTCCATGTCGGAGAGGACGGTGGCGATGGCGCGTTGTTCGGGAAGTGGGGGCAAGCAAACCTCAAAGTTTTTCATCACGTTCCAGTCTGCACGTGGCATATGTGTCCCGTAGGATATGCTCGCTGCTTCGACGAACCGATCACTCTGGACGATTGAATACAAAAACCCACTATCAGCCTGGCTTGCATCGACCATCAGAGGCCATATCTCAGTTGTACAGATGCCATCCCTATCGGCGTGCCAGAATTTGCGAAGGTACGAACGGAGCCGTCCGAACAGGACATCCCCGTTAAAAAAGCGGTACTTTGACGACGTTGAATTTCGTGCTGTGGAGACCTCCAGAAGCCGTCCATTGCCTTGCCCGATATGCTCAAGTTCCACACATAACGTGTCTGGATCCACATTTGATGGCAAGGTCTTCTGATTTCGAATTGACGCGACTTCCCCCAGCCGCTTTGTCTCCCACTCCCCTGCAAACCCCGGCAGCCTCTTCTTCCCGGTGAGGAGCTGCTGCATGGCGGCCTGCTTGATAGCCCGCTTCTTTTCGATCAGCGCATCCAGCGCCCCGATGAGCCCGTCCGCATCGGAGAGGGCGGCGGCGATGGCGCGTTGTTCGATAACAGTTGGAGGTAACGGGATCCGTTGATCAAGAATGTCCGACCGGGAGAGGCCGGGGATAAGACCTGTTGATGCAGCCTTGATCTGATTGGCGTTCTGCAAGAGGGAATAATAGAGAAATTTGGAGTTCCATTGCTTGACACGGATAGCCATCAGCTGCCTGCTAATGCAGTAAGAAGCGTCAGCCTCTATTAGACTTCCAGAGCCTGATCCTTTTACGGTGACAAGTATGTCCCCTTTATGACAGAGGGTTGTTGGATGAGTCGTGAACTTTGTTTGTTGAATGTGACCCTCGGGGAAATCTGCCGGTCCGGTGAGATAAGGTACACCGTCACCGTGCGTATTGCAGTGGCGTGCGAGAACATGATGCCCAGAGAGAAGTGATATGTCTTCGCACAGGGGTATTGCTTCCCAATCCTCCGGAATCACCCCCACATCCGTCTGCTTATACCCCGGTGGCACTTCCTCCCGGATCACCCGCGAATCAATCATTCCCTCTCTCCCAAATGCACGTCGTGAGCTCCTGCCCATGCTCAATTGTTCTACGTATGGGGAAAGCAGAGACCATATCAGGCATCCTCTCTGCCGCCTTCAGCCTCGTAGCTAAAGAGAACGTATTTGGGAGGGTTATTTACACCCACCCTCTTCGTATGAACCTTGATTGTAACAGGTTGATTGAGATGGCCGTTGATGGAGCCCGCATCCTCAATTGCGGCACCAACTTTACCTGTGATGATCTCGGCTGAATCTGTGATATGGAACTCAAACGTCCGCCTGTTCGGGAGGACCCCGAGAAATTGCCCTCTCAGTTCCATATCCTCCTCGCGAATATTGTCCTCGCTGAGGCGGCTTGCACTACAAGCGACCTGGCCCACATCGGAGAATCTGAACGTCTCACCCCTGGACTCCAAAGCACACACGGCTTCCTGGCTTGAGAGGGTGTTGAGAAAATCACGAAGTGCTTTCAGCGCCCGCGGATCGGCTTCGGATACCGCCTCACTTAGTTCTTCGTCGGTCCCAACCGATGCCTTGAGGATCGCCATTGTTTTATCTACCGCTAATTCGAGAAGAGATTTATCTTGAGTGAGGGTGTAACAACGGGATGTTTCTTCCAGGACGAACCCGAACGACCCCGTTGCCGTTCCGGTGATCAGCATCTGATACTCTTCACGCTTTGGAATAACCCCACGCGATCCCAGCGGTTCACTCTGACTTGCTCCAATAGCGGCAACGGCGTCAGCAAATTCCCTGACGGCGGTGCCTCCAAAGTCGGCAAAAACGCCATGATTGCCGACGATGGGCTTTCCACGGAACGTAAGATTGATCCGAAAAGGTTTGTGAACACCCGTCTCTTGCGAGGCGAGCGCATCCTCTAATGCTTCCTTCCTGGCCTCAAGGCTCATCCGTTCAATGACACTCGATTTCGGCAACTGCGTGAGCATCTTCTCAAGGGTGGCGAGCTCCGAACGTATCTGGCGGTATTCCTGAGTCATCATAATGGGCCTCCCTCGTGTATCATTTCTCTAAGATTCGTTGTGGCTACCTGATCATCATTACTAGATAGATCAATCTGCAAAAAACCTTTCCAAAGTCCGTTGCGCCTGTGAGACCAGACGCTATACCAGTAAGCAGCCTGACTGACCAGTAACTCGGGATACTCGGTATTTAGACGCACGAAGTATGCATCGACATGGAAGTCATCTTTTGTTCTTCTGGGATCGAAGAGGTGCGGCGCTTGAGAGACAAGATCCTCCTCGTTGACCCCATCAGGAAGATAGTAAAACGTGACGAGATCGATATCATGGGGATCTCGCTCTTCGGTCTCTTCAATGTTTTCGAGGAAACTGCCGTCGATCCATTGGAAGCCATCGACAAGACCCACAGCGTGCAGAGCAGAGCGAAACGCCATGAATCCATCCAGGATAGCCCGGCGCGATCTTGTGGTCCCAAAGTGGAGGATACAATCGGTGAGAAAAACGGAGTACGGCGAACGATCGGCCGAGACCGGGTTATCTACATCGAATGGCGGTAGAACCCCATCGACATTCCACCGTGGTATAGCATCTCTATTCATTCTGTTCACCATTTCAGCCCCATCCTCTTTTGGTGCTCCTCGACCTTCGTCCAGAACACCTCTTGCGGAACGTGTGCCGTCGCTTCCGGTGCAGCCGACCTCCCCGTCATTTGTGCCACAGGCGGTGGCACAATTCCACCCCCGCCCAGCTCCGGATACTCGCGGAAGAAGGCGAGCATCCGCTTGATGTTCCGCTCCGAAAAGCCCTTTATCTCCGGCAGTTCGTTCTTCAGCGCCGAAGAAAGGCGCGGGATGACCGCAGCCCCCCATCCTTCGGCTCTCTGCCGCTCGTGAATGATCCGGCCAACCTCCCAGTAGAGCCGGACGAGCTCGGCATTGACCGCCAGGACCGCCCTGGTCCGTGCCGCGAGGATCCGCTCCTTCACGTCGACGAGCAGGGCGGCAAAATCGTCCGGGGCAACGTCCGCTCCGCCTCTCATCCCCACACCAGCCCCATCTTCCTCAGGTGCTCCTCGACCCTCTCACCAAACACCTCCACCTCCCGCTCCAGCTCCGGCAGCGGGCGGGCATACCGCTCGTCGAGTTCCTTCACCCGCCCGGCAAGCCGCTGCGTCAGCCGCTGCACCTCGCCCTCGATGGCGGCCCGGATTGAGGCGAACCACTTATCCTCCACCACCAGCGTCCTGATCTCGTCCCCGGTGAGGGTCGCGTACCGGGCCAGCACCCGCTCATCGAAAGCGGCCTGTGCGTCCTTCACTGCTTTGCCTGCCCTGGACTCTGCCTCGATCAGCGCCATGACCTGCATGAGGGCATCGCGTTCCTCGGCAAACTCCGGGTTCCTCCCGATCTCCTTCGACCGGGCGTTCACCGCCGCTCTGGTGACGTTGCCCTTCTCGTTCATCGCGTCCTCAAGCAGCCCCTCCTCCCCGGTATGCTCCTCGATGAACTCCTCAAGCTCGCGGGTGGCGGTCTCCTGCCGGGCCGCGAGATCGTCGATGGCCACCTGCCCGGCGGCGAAGTACCGGTTAATAATGAGACCCGGCGGGATCAGGTCCATCTTATACTTCCGGCGGCCGATGGTCAGGTCCGGTGTCTCCTTGATCTTCTTCGCCTTGTCCTCGATGATCCCGCGGGGCTTTGCCCCCTCGACCCACCCCTCCGCGGCGACGAGATCGACATCGTCCTGCATCACCCCGGCCCAGTAGTCCATCAGGCACTGGTACGCATCATACTTGTCCAGCAGCGGCAGGTCGGCAAACCGCGCGAGCAGGTCCTCCGAGAGCGCACGGATGATCTCCCTGGGCTTGTCGCCGGTGTCGAGACCTTTGAGGCGTGGCTCGTGCGCCGCCCGCCACCCATCAAAGACGGCGGCGACGCGGCCGGAGTAGGCCACAAACTCCGGGTGGGCGAGGATGGTGGCCTTCACCTGCGCCGGCTCGACCCTCGGCTCCAGGTACCCGGGGCGGCCGTTCGACCTGAACAACGCATCCCGTAGCGTCGGGAAGACCGACCAGTAGGGCTGCAGGGCATCAACGTCCCGCACAGGGATGCCGCCGTTGAGGTGGGCGTCGAGGTCGTGGAGGTCCTCAGGCTCGCTTGAGTCGATATAGCGCGGGATGTTCAGGTTGTAGTCGTTCGCACCGCTCGCAATCTCCGAGACCGGAACCATGCGGGAGTAGCGGGGCACCTCGATCTGGTTGTTGAAGACATCCACGATCTTCCGGATATCCTGCGAGCGGAGCCGGTTCTTGTTTCCGTCCTTCTCAAACCCACGCGAAGCGTCGATCATGAAGATCCCGGTCCGGGCAGAGGCGTTCTCTTTATCGATGACGATGATACAGGCCGGGATACCCGTCCCGTAAAAGAGGTTCGGGGGCAGGCCGATGATCCCCTTGATCAGTCCGTGCCTGATGAGATTGCGGCGGATATCGGCCTCTTTATTGCCGCGGAAGAGCACCCCGTGCGGGAGGATGATCGCACCCTTTCCGGTGCTCTTGAGCGACGTGATCAGGTGGAGGAGAAACGCATAATCGCCGTTCTTCTCCGGCGGGACGCCGTACTCAAAGCGTTTAAACTCGTCGTTTGCCGGGTCGAGGCCGTTCGTCCATGCCTTGGAGGAGAAGGGAGGATTCGCGACCGCGAAGTCGAACTTCTTCAGGCTCCCGTCGGGGTTCTTGAAGTGCGGGTCGGCAAGTGTATTGCCGCGCCAGATCTCCGCGCCCGGGTGACCGTGGAGGATCATATTCATCCGCGACAGTGCCCAGGTGGCGTTATCTATCTCCTGGCCGTAGATCGTGATCCCCCGCGGGGCTTCGTCGCTCGCCTTGAGGAGGAGGGACCCCGATCCGCTGGCAGGGTCGTAGAGTGTCTGATCCTGGCGCGTATCAGGATCGATACCGACCACCCTGGCAATGACCCGGGAGACCTCGGCAGGGGTGTAGAACTGCCCTTTGCTCTTACCCGATTCGGTGGCGAAATGCCGCATCAGGTACTCGTAGGCATCACCGAGCAGATCGTCGCCTTCGGCGCGGTTTGCCCGAAGGTCCAGACCTTCAAAGATCGCCACCAGTCTGGAGAGGCGGTCCTGCATCTCCTTCCCGCTCCCAAGCTTCGCCTCATCGTTGAAATCGGCCTGGTCGATGACCCCCTTAAGGCCGTTCGCCTCTGCGAGCTTGCCGATGATCTTGTTGATCTTGTCTCCGATCTCCTTGTCGCCCTTCAGCCTCACCATATCGTCGAAGCTTCCCCCTTCGGGCACCTCGATGATCATATCCTCCTTCCCCGCGTACCTATCGGAGATGTATTTCACGAACAGCAGCGTGAGAATATAGTCCTTGTACTGCGAGGCGTCCATGCCTCCGCGGAGCTCGTCGCAACTGCTCCAGAGCGAGCTGTAGAGATCGGATTTTTTGATTGCCATATCTCCTCCTCCTTATGTCTTCGGTTCCCGCCCGGTTATTTTCCCGCGGATTAAGGATGATCTGACTTCAGGTTATACGGATCTATTAAATTTTGCCACAACCAGAGTTAGATTCAATTCGAACTGCATGAATGTTAATGTTTTTGCGCCGGGTGGCGGTGCCGGTGGATTCGCCTGGTCTGATACCGCCCTGGATCGCGAGTGGGGGCCAATTCTGTTTGAGGCGATCCGAACGGGGGTATAATAGCGTGCGGTAGATTCGCCGGGTTCTTGTGATAGAAATTCACAACAACCCTGTATGGAGATACGCGCCGTCACCGGACACCCGGTGGTTCTCTCAATTATCGGATTCCTCCTAACCGCCGGCTGCGTCTCGGTTCCGCCGGCAGGGGACGATTAGACGCCTATGGCTGCTTACCCCCACCCCACACCAACAAGGCTTTTACCCCGCCGGGGAGCACCTCCCACTGTTGCATACGGACCCTGGCAGCCCCGCGCCCGGGCATAAACAACCCCAACCCTGCCGCATCATGGGCTACAGAACGGAGATGACACAATGAAGGTGCTTGTGAGAACCCCCGAAGGAGTTGAAGAAGTCAGGGAAGTCGATTCCGACGACATCATCCCCGGCGACCTCCTGGACGACGGCTCGGTCGTGCTCGACCTCTGGGACGAACTCTCGGACGACGACTACCTGGCAATCGGCCTGTACGACTGAGCACAACGGCACAGGGTGAGCCGGACCCTGCCCCCTCATCGCACCCCCGCCCGACCGTTCCACTCCTGGACCGGCCGCGAGTAGCACCCCTCACAGAGGTTCGCCTGCGTCTCCCGCGACCGATCACCGTCCTCCCGTTGTCGCAGATATCGCACCGGCCGGGCTCGACCTTCACCCGTTCGAACATCCGGTGGTCGAGGACGCCGGGGAGGGGCCGGACGCCGGTTGCACCCTGGTTGTACCCGGAGTTGCAAACAGGGTTGCAACCGCCATTGCAACCTCCCTCCGGGGAAGGGTCATCGCCCCCCTCGTCCTCCAGCCAGACCGCGAGCCCTGCCACCCACTCCCGGGAGCGCCAGGCGTCGAACGGGAAGTGGAGCTCGTGCCACCGGACCGTCGTCCCGGTGGAGCTGTCAAGCACCGTCGCATCCACCACGCCGAGCGCCGGACACTTCTCGAGGAGCCCGCAGTAGGTCGTGCCCCTCGCGGTGTAGCCCTGCAGGACCCGCCGCGTCTGGTGGTACGACAGCCCGGTCGCCTGCCGCAGCATCCGGACCGTGAACGTCTCCCAGCCCATCCGGGCGATGGTGGCGAGCGCCGCCGCCTCGTTCCGGGCCATCTTCGACTCCTGCCCGCCGCCCGGCCCCTCCCCCTCACGCTGCAGGAATCGCGTGGCACCCGACCGGGTCAAAGAACGTCGCGGGGTTCCGGCGGTTCGCGGCGGCACCAGCACCCTCTCCCCGGTTCGACCCGGAGCGGCGAGCCTATACACGCGGTCCCGGCAGGAATGCAGAAAAACGACGAGAATTTCCGGCGACTACCCGGGAGCGCAAATATGGCGGCGTTCATCGCACCCCCTGATCCGGGTAGGATCGGCCGAGCGGAAACGCTCAACCCCCGAAACGGTCACCCGCAGCGCTTCCCCCTTCAGCCTTTCACGGAGAACCGGTACTCCCCCTCCGGGACGAAGATCTCGAACCGGGCGCCCTCTCCCTCAACGCCGGTCTCACGGATGGTGATGCCGGTGATCGCGAGGATCTCCCGGGTGAGAAACAGCCCAAGCCCGGTGTTCTTCCCAAACCCCTTCCGGAAGATCTTCTCCTTCTCCGCGGCCGGGATACCCCCGCCGTCATCGGTGTAGACGAGCACGAGG
Organism: Methanoculleus sp. 10; assembly: GCF_913757945.1. Lineage (NCBI taxonomy): Archaea > Methanobacteriati > Methanobacteriota > Methanomicrobia > Methanomicrobiales > Methanomicrobiaceae > Methanoculleus > Methanoculleus sp. 10. Next base: position 207,235 of record NZ_CAJYDP010000006.1, read on the forward strand.
CCGCCCGGAGCCCCGGTAGAGGAGAAGGACAACCGGGATATACTCCCCCCGTGCCGGACCGAGTTCTCCATGAGGTTGTAAAAGACCTTCCCGATCAGGGGATCGGCATACACCCGGAGCCCCGCGACCCCGACGTCCACCCTGACCCCCGAGAGCGGGAGTTCTTCGGCCGCCTGCCGGATCAGGGTCTCCACATCGTGCCACTCCGCTTCCTTCACGCCGATGTCCTGGTAGAACCGGGTGAACTCGACCTGCCGCTGGATCGTTCGTGCGGCCTGCAGCTCATTTGCGACATACCGGACAAGGGTCGGGTCCGCGGGCAGGCGTCCCGCCGCGAGGTCCATCTGCGTTATCTCGAGGTACCCGAGCAGCGCCGCGAGCTGGTTTAAGATATCATGCCGGGTGATGGACGAGAGGGTGTTGAGTTTCCTGTTTGCCTCACGGAGCGCCTTCTCCGCCCGCATCCGTTCCCCGATCTCTCTGTCGCGCTCCTCCACGACCTCCTGGAGCCTCCGGTACGTCCGGGCGTTATCGATGGCGAGCCCGCAGACCTCCGCCACGAACCGGCTGATATCGAGGTAATCGTCGATCCGCTCCGGCAGGGCGATTCCCTCAAGCAGGAGAACCCCGAGACAGGAGTCTTCGTGCCTGACCTCTATTGAGAACCCGTCCTCGCCGTGCCGTCCGGCAGACCGGCCCTCCTCCGCAAAAAACCTTCCCCCGTGCTCCGGGAGATCGTAGTAGCCGGGCGGGCGGCTGACGGCCCTGCCCGTCTTCCCCTCGACGATCGGCGCAAACCCGATCCGGGCAGGACCAAAGAGGACGGTAAAGAGGTCGAGCATCTCCTCCACCACCGTCTCCTCGCTCTGGAGCGCCGCGATCCTGCCGAGGATATCGATGGTCATCGCGTAATCGGCGGCCCTCCGGTTCGCCGAAGCGATGGAGTCCCGGGAATTCTTTTTCTCGCTGTCCAGGCGCCACTGGAGATACTGGAGGCCGATATACCGCCGGAGCGGCTCAATGCCGACGGGAATCCGCTCCGTGGGGATCCGGAGCTCTTCGCCGATCTCTGCAAGGAGCCGGGGACTCTCCGGGTCAACGCCCGTATCGATGAGCACGATCTTTTTGACCGACTCGAAAAAGAACCCTTCCGGCACTCCCCCGCTAAATCCGAGGGCTGCAACGTGCTCCTTCCACCGCGAGAGGATGCCCGGGACGACCATGAGCGCTCCCTCCCGGACATGGGCATCAAAGAGGGGCTCAGGGATGAGGATGCCCCGCATGAGATCGGGAGCTACCACGACGGGACCGGGTCCCGGCAGGGCGGGGGGGTTGACTCCCTCCCCGCACCGGAGGATGCAGATCCGGTCACAGGTCTCCCGAATCTCGATGAACGGAGCCTCGAGCCCGTCGCCCCACCCTACCCGCTTCCCGCCGCAGCCGATACAAAATGTCCTCGTGAGAACGCCCCGAAACTCCCCGGCGGCAACCACCGCCGCCAGTTCCCGGACCAGGCTCTCACAGCAGAGGATCCCGAACTTTTTCGTCATACCGATACCCGGTCAAGTGGATATCTGCCCCACTTCCGCACGGCGGCCGAGATCGCCAGGAGGACGCTCTCGGGCACCTGCCAGGGGATCTCGCCGTGGTTGTCCGAGAGGACGAACCCGCCGCCCGGCCCGGCGGCGGCGATCGCCTTCTTCACCTCCGCCTCCGCCTGTGCAGGCGTCCACCGGCACATCTCGATAGCGTTGAGGTTCCCGAGTATGGTGAGCCTGCCCGCGCACTGCCGTTTTACGGCGGCGAGATCGTCGAACGTGCTGACGCCGATGCCGACGCTGCCGGTCGCGGCCACGTCATCGATGACGGGGAGAGCCCTCGCGGAGGCGAGGCTGGTCGCAACAGCGCCCCCGATCCGGGATATGGTGCGTTTTGCAACGACAAACCCCGTCCGGCGGTAGAGGTCCCGGGGCGTCATGTCCGGCGAGGCGAGAGGATCGGCGTAGCCGATGGCGGTTGCCCCGGCCTCGAGCTGGGCGTTCGCCCACCGGACGCAGAACTCCTCGTTCTTCTTCATCAGCGTCCGGAAGAGATCGGGTTCGCTGTAGAGGAGTTCGATGTATGCGGCAAACCCCATCTGGAGGATCGGGAGGGAGAACGGGGAGATCACCGAGCCCATGATGGGCACGTCATCGCCGACCTCCCGCTTCAGCAGTTCGATCGTCCGGAGCCCGAAGAGAAGGCTCGGGCTCTCCTCGACGAGCGGCACCTCGATGGACTCGATCTCCCCGGGCTCCCGGATAGGCGGCCGGCCGGCGTTGGGCGGGCTGTTGTCGGAGAAGATCACCTCTCCTCCCCACGCCTCGACCTCGGACGCCGCGTAGCAGAAGGGGTTGAGACAGTCACCCCCGAACTTTCTGTAGAGACGCATCTGGCCCGCGGCGACGTACTCCGGTTTCGAGAAATACTCCCGGATGGAGAGCCCGAGTTCTTTCGCCCCGTAGATGGTGAAGAGCAGGAAGAGCGGGACGCGGTCGGGCTCCTCGAACCCCATCGTCACGGCCGCCCTCTCCGCCGGGGTCATCCCTCCGGTCATAAGCCCCCCGCCATCGCCCGGACGGTCGCAAGGGTATCCGACGCCGAATGGCCCACGGCATCGGCCCCGGCCTCCCTCCAGAGGTGCGGGTCGAACCGGAACGGCGCCCCCCCGACGATCACCCGGGTCTCCGGCAGCGCCTCTTTGATGCGGGCGATCGCCTCCTTCGCCCTGAGGGCTGCAGGAAGCATGAGCGTGGATATGAGCAGGATCTCGATCCCGTCCCGGATCACCCTCTCCACGAGCCCGTCGACCGTCACTCCCGAACCGTAATCGGTCACCTCGTAGCCGCCCGACCGGAGCACCGCAAGGAGGATCCGCTTCCCCAGGGTATGGTGGTCCTCGAGGACCGCTATCGCCATCTTCGGTTGAGAGATACGCCCGGGGCTGCCCGGCGGGAGCATTGTGTTGACGATCTCCTCACAGATCCGTCCGCTCATGTAGACCTGCGAGAGGGCAACCTGCCCCTCCTCCCAGCCTCTCCCGATCTCCTCAAGGACAGGGACGACCAGCGCCTCGATGCAGGAGACAGGGGAACTCGCGGCGCACGCGTCCCCGAGGATCCGGCCCGCCCGCACCGGGTCGACAGCAAGCAGCGCCTCTTTCAGATCGCCGGCAGGAGAAGGGAGGGATGCACCCCCGTCCGGGAGAGCCGGGAAGTCCGATCTCATGGAGTACTGGTTTCCTGCCCGGCGGATAAATCAATCGGCCTGAAACCGCCGACCCGGCAGGACGTATCCTGATTTCCGGCGATTACAGGCCCGGAGGTTAACGACGGGGCCCTGACCGCCCCGGTGTATGCCCACAGCACCCGCACGCTCCAGAAGAGCCGTACCGATCGACTCTGCGTGAGGGACACCCGAAACGGCGCCCGGGAAGAACGGGAGCCCCCTGGCGCTCCGGCCGGTGGATTCCGGACCCGGGCACGCGCCGCCCTGCCGGACGATGGGGGTGGCCCGGTGCATTACTGCATCGATTCCAAACGAACAGACCGTATCTGGCCTTCGTCCCATCCCGCCCATAGCGCTCCTCTCCGTCCCCCAGCCCCTACCGGGGCGGGGGCAGTGCCCGGGCGTATATCCGGGGTGAGCCGTGCCCGGGAGCGGTCCTCGCGCCGGTTTCCCGGAGGGGCGTGGGAGAGCCGACCCGGGGCGGGATCTTCCCGGATCTCCCATGCACTGGACCGTGGTGGCTATCGCCATGGGGAGGGGGGGCCGGGGAGGCTCGTCCCCTCCCCGGACAAAATGTCACCCAAAAGTTCCTCTCCGGCACCCCCACCGCCCGGCCTTCGGCCTCCTCCCCGCCCCTCCCGGGGCAGGGGCAGTGTTTGCGATACCCGGTGGGAAGCCGTGCCCGGGAGCGGCAGCGGAGCCGGTTTCCCGGGAGGAGGGGAGAGCGGGCCCGTATCTGGCTCTCCAGGATCCCTCCAGGGAGTGGATTGTGGGGACATCGCCATCGGGGAGGGACCGGAGTGGGGAACGGGGATGGGGATACCCGGGAAACGCCGCCCCCGGGGATGCAAACTCCTGGACCGTGCGAAACACGACCGACGATCTCCTCCGTTGAGAGTGCCGTAATTGAGAATCGATGCACTACGCCAGTTCGTGCTTCCGGAGGAACTCCCGGACCTCCCTCGACTCGACCCAGCCCTGGTCGAGCTCCCTGATGTAGCCGTTGATCCGTTCGACCTGTCGCTGGATCGTCGCCACGGCCGTCCCATCCTCGAGGAGGTCGGCCATGCCGAGGATCACCTGGAGCGGCTGGCGGATGTGGTCGCCGAGGACCGCGAACTGCTCGATGTTGCGTTCGATCTGTCCGAACGCCTGCTGCCGGAGGAGCTCGTTCTGTTTACGCTCGGTGATGTCCCTGCCGACCACGTGGACCCCGACCACCGTCCGTTCCTGGATGATCGGGGACTCGTTCAGTTCGAGGAAGGCCGTAGACCCGTCTTTTCGGCGGAACTCGATCTCGAGCCCCTCGACCGGCTCGCCCGCGGCTATCTTCCTTCGGCCCACCTTCCATGCGGGGAGCGACGAAGGGACGACGAAATCGCGGCACCGCCCGCCGATGAGTTCGGCGGGGGTATAGCCGAGGATCCGCATCACCGCCGGGGAGATGTAGGTGATCCCCCCGTCGTTGTAGCAGGTGTAGATCATATCGAAACTCTGCTGGGCGATCTCGCGGAACTTCGTCTCGCTCATCCGGAGGGACTCTTGCGCCTGGAAGCGTTCGATCGTCCTTCCAAGGCGTCTTGCGACAGTATCGATCAGCGACCGCTCCTCCCGGAGGAACGGCCCTTCGTCCCTCTCCGGCCTCTCGCGGAGGTAGCAGACCTCCACCGTCCCGACCGTCTCCCCGTTGACGACGACCGGCGACGCCTGCCGCCAGGAGGTCTCCCGGAACCCCTCCGTCTCAAACGTACGCCCCTCGACGGTGATTCTGGCGACCGTGTCCCCCGGGTACTGCCAGCCGGAAGGAAGCATCCGGACAACCTCGCAAAAGATCCTCTCAAGCGGGTTCCCTGGCTGCTCGGCGATGCGGGATATCGCGTACAGGATCGAGAGTTCTTTCACCCGCTCGTTCAGGTCGTGCGTCCGCTCGCGCAGGGTGTCCTCCACCCGTTTCATATCGGTGATATCCCGGTCGATGACCGCGATCCGGGTGACGGCGCCGTGTGCGTCCCGGACCGGGTAGAGAACGGTGTCGTACCACCGCCCCTTCCATGTCTCTTCGACCCGCACGGGCCTGCCCAGACCGGCAACCTCGTGCAGGCGGGCTGCGTACACCTCCGCCGCACCCGCGGAAAATACCCCGAAGACGCTCACGCCGACGAGGTCCTCCCGGCTCCGCGAGAACTGCCGGGCCATAGCCTCGTTGACGTCGATGATACGGCCGGTCGTATCCAGGAGGGCGATCATGTCAGCCGGGGCGTCGAGGAGGGCACGCGCGGTCGCCTCGCTCTCACGGAGGTTCTCTTCGGCGCGCTTCCGGTCGGTGATATCGTAGAGCTGCTCGACGATGAGCTCCACCTCGCCCTCCGGACCGAGGATAGGGCTCGACCGGCACTCCAGGTACCGCCCGAGTTCGGGCACCCACTTCTCGATAACCTCCCGCTTCCCGCTCGCGACCGCGATGCTCGTCGCGCAGACCGCGCACGGTCCGGTCCGCCCGATGAGTTCGTAGCACTTCCGCCCGTGCACCTCCTCCGGCGTCATACCGAGCATCTCGTAGCCGGCGCGGTTGTAGCGCAGGATCGTGTGGTCCGGCAGTTGAATGCCGACGATATCGCCAAGGTTCTCGAAGAGTCCCTCAAGCAGGGTATTCGCCTCCTCCATGCGGCGTCTGGTCCGCTCCTCCCGGGTGACGTCCTGCCAGACGACGATGGCCCCGGAGACGGCGCCGTCCGTGAAGATGGGCGAGGCGGAGACGGCGACGTGCAGGTCCTCGCCCGGGCGGTCATGAACGACGAACCGGCAGGACTCCAGCACCTCCCCCCTGAGCGCCCTCTGCCCGGGAAGGTCCGCGGGGGGAACCGGTCCCCCGCCGGGGTAGCGCAGCGATCCTTCCCCGGGCGCACTCCCCAACCCCGAGAGCGCCCGCGCGATCCGGTCCTCGCCGCCCGGACCCGTCGCGACCACGCCCCCGGCGGCATCGTAGACGACACCCTGCCTGCCGATTGCGGCAAGGAGCGCATCACGCTCTTTCTCGACCCGGGCCGCCCGGCCGGCAAGATCCCGGTTCGCGGCGAGCAGCGCCTCTATGCCGGTCTTCAGCCTCTCCCGCGACCGGCGGTCGAAGGCGGGGGCTGCGTCCAGCAACACCTCCAGCAGGTCGGCGAGAGATCCGTTATGCAATTTATCCATTCATCCTCCCGGTTCCCGGTCTCGTTCCGGCATCCGCACAGATCCGCTCTCTCCCGCGCTCACCCGGCAGGTGGGCGGGACGAGTCTGCCCGCTCCCGGAAGGGAGGGAGAACTCCCATGGTAGTTGGTCCGTCGACGGGGAGCGGCATGACAGGGGTGTGCGACACTGAACCATCATCTGTCCAGCGGGTAAAACCAATACAATATAGCCCCGATCCATAAAAATAATCGGCACCGGAATCGTGCCCCCGGGGCAATCGCCCGGATCACCAGGTGCGGGCGGCCCGGGCGGAATAACCGCCCGCAACTCCGGCGGAGGCTGCCGGTTCGCCGGCACCCCGGGTAGTGTTCTCCGCCGGTTTGCCGCCGCTTTGTGCGGAGCCGTGGAGGTCGTCAAAAATTACATATACCGGGCGGGATACGTCCATGATGCGGCTGGTGCTCCTGTCGATCCGCACCGGGTGCGATAATGGACCGTCGCAGAAACCGTCTCCTCCAGGCACTCTCCGGCAAAAAGATACTGCCGGCAGCAAACAGTCAGTTTGCGATCATTGCCCCCGACCTCGGGCTCATATTCCTCTTCATCGCACTGGTATCCTGTACCCCGTTCCTGGTCGGTTTCTGGTACGGCGAACTCGATCTCCTCCTCCCGATGGCCTCGGCGCCGGCGGGGTTCGGCATCCTCGGGGTCTGGCTTGCCGGCGTCCCGAAGGCGGAGGGGGAAGCGCACCTCTCCGTTGCACTCTCTGCGGTCGCCCTGATCTGGCTTGCCGCCGCCCTGATAGGCGCGCTCCCGTACACGCTCGGCCTTGGGATCCCCTATACGGACAGCGTCTTTGAGGCGATGTCGGGCTGGACGGGCACGGGGTTCTCCCTTCTCCCGTCGGTCGATGACACCCCACGCATGATCCTGTTCTGGCGGTCGCTGACCCAGTGGATGGGCGGGCTCGGTATCGTCGCGTTCACCATCGCCCTCGCGGGCAGGTCCGGCCTGACCCGGTTCCAGCTCTACCGCTCGGAGGGGCGGTCGGAGACGTTCATGCCGGGCGTCGTGGCCACGGCGGGAGAGATGTGGCGGATCTACCTGGTGCTCACGGCCCTCGGTATCGGGCTCGTCCTCCTCTCGGGCATACCCCTCTGGGACGCCGTGAACATCGTCATGACGGCGATATCGACCGGCGGGTTTGCGGTGCATTCGGCCGGTATCCTCTACTACGAGAGCCCGCTCCTTGAGATGCTCGTCGTCCCGGTCATGATCGCCGGCGCTCTGCCGTTCAAACTCTATTTCCTTCTCTACTACAAGAGAACGTTCGGGCTCCTCAGGGACCCGCAGGCGATCCTCCTCTTTGCGCTCATCCTTGCCGGGTGCACCGCCGTCACCTTCGACCTCGTGACCATCTCCTCCCTCGCCCCCGTCGAGGCCCTCCGGGAGGGGCTCTTCATGACGGTGAGCGGCATAACCTGCACCGGGTTCCAGAACGCGAATCCCCGGGACTGGTACGGCGCAACCGTGATGGTCCTTACCGCGCTGATGCTGATCGGCGGGTCGGCAGGGAGCACGGCCGGCGGCATCAAACTCGGCAGGATCATCCTCGGCCTCGAGATGCTCGGGTGGTGGTTCCGGAGGCTCCACGCCGGTTGGCGGACGATCACCCCGCTCCGGCACGAGGGCCGGCCGATCCTCGAACACCTCCCGGAGTACGAGGTCTCAAAGAGCATGCTCGTCGCCGTGCTCTTCACCCTGGTGGTCGCGGTCGCCACCCTCCTCCTGCTCCACCTTGCGCCGCAGGGGGGGTATGACTCCGCCGACGTCATCTTCGAGGTCGTCTCGGCCATCTCGAACGTCGGGATCAGCACCGGGTTCGTGAACCCCGGCATGAGTACCGGGGCGAAGTGGCTCTTTGTCACCGTCATGTGGGCCGGGAGGCTGGAGATCGTGCCCGTCATCGCCCTGGTAGCCAGGGCATCACGGAGGCTGTGAGAGCGGTCACGCGGCCACGGGCTTCGTGCACGTTGACAGTTTATGGGCGATGCTGATGCAACGACTCCAGATAACCGGACCCCATCCGGTGCTTGCCCCCTCCCCGCAGGGGGATACTCGTACGCTCTTCTCTGGCAACCTCGCAAGGGGAGATACCCGGACGGCGCTCCCCGGCAAC